>JAJPYH010000188.1:20707-21323 GCA_021205045.1 Lachnospiraceae bacterium
AAAAACACAGACATTGCACCAAACACCCCCTCTTTTCGTGTGGGGGTGGCGCGAGCGCCCGCGGCCGCTGCCGCGGCGGCGGCGCAGAACAGCACCGGCAGCACTTCCTCGGGGACAACGGAGACAGCCTCCGGCGGATCCGCCACAGCCCAGGCCATTGCCAATTATGCCCTGCAGTTTGTGGGCAATCCTTATGTCTGGGGAGGAACTTCCCTGACCAACGGCTGTGACTGCTCCGGTTTTGTCATGTCAGTGTATTCGTATTTTGGCTATTCGCTGCCCCATTCTTCCTACAGTCTGAGGAGTGTGGGTACGGGCGTCAGTTTAAGCGAGGCGCAGCCCGGCGATATTATATGTTACAGCGGCCATGTGGCCATCTACATAGGCAACGGGAGGATTGTTCACGCCAAGAGCTCCAGCACGGGGATTGTGACGGACAATGTGTATTACAGTTCCAAGACTGTCGTACTGGCGGTGAGAAGGATCATATCATGAGATAATAAAGATCATGGCAGAGTGGAAAGCAACACTCTGCCTTTTTGATTCTTTATAGAAAATTTTAATTTTCAAAACCCGTATTACATTTTGTGCTATTTTTTAACGTTTTGTGTCAACT
>JAJPYH010000241.1 GCA_021205045.1 Lachnospiraceae bacterium
CTACAAATATTGATCAGATTTTGCAGGAAAGAGTACGGGATGATAAGGGAAAATCAACTTACAAATTAGATGAAAATGGAGAACCTGTTATTGGGCAAAAAAAGAAAGGAGTTCCATTATCTGATGTGTGGGAAATTCCTTTTCTGAATCCAAAAGCGAAGGAGAGGGTTGGATATCCAACACAAAAGCCTGTTATTTTACTGGAACAGATCATAAAGCTTGCGACAGATGAAAATGATATTGTTCTTGATCCATTTGCAGGGTCTGGAACAACATTAGTCGCAGCTAAATTACTAAAACGAAATTATATAGGCATAGATATATCGGAAGAGGCAGTAAAGCTTTCTGAAAAAAGATTAGCTGAAATGGTTAAGACGGAATCTTCTCTTTTAATAAAAGGAAAAGCAGCTTACCAAAACTTATCAGAACAAAAAATGACATTGCTTAAGCTGATAGGAGCAACCCCCGTACAGCGAAACAGTGGAATAGATGGTTTCTTAAGTGAATATATAGATGGAAAGCCTGTCCCTGTTAAAATACAGGAAGAAGATGAAACATTGGACGATGCTCTTAATAAATTAATCAAATCGAGCAAGTCCAAAAAATGTGATTTAATGATTTTGGTGAGAACACATATTGATTATATGAGAATTTTTGATTTTGGCAGGATACCACATGGAGTAATAATTCTGGATAATCTTGATTTGCAGATTAATGATGAGATCGGTAAACTTCAAAAAAATAGAAGGGTTATATAAAACCTGGGAATATGGAAAAATTCCTCATAATGTACCGGATATGGCAGGATCTTTACAATATGCTGTTTTATAATGTACTTTTGAGTAATCATAAATCCCCCGCCCGCTTCATAGATTATCCTATGAGGCACAAAAAGAAAAACACCAGGAATAAATTTCATAACCCCGCCACAGAGCACTACGAGGACGGGCTGCGTCAGAAGCTCCTGGCCCACGAGCTGCCTGTTGAGGCCCTGACCCGGGATACAGTGGTCACCTGCATCGGCCAATGCGGGCTGTGGGTGGAAAATTATAAATCCATTCTGGAGTACGGCGAGCGCGGGGTGACGCTGCAGGCGGGGAACTGCGTGGTCTGCGTCTGCGGTGAGCGGCTGGTGATTTCCCATTATATGAAGGAGCATATGATGATCCGCGGGCATATTCAGAGTATTACCTATCGGTAGGAGGTTCCATGAATTCATATTTCAGAAACGGCAGCTTCTTACGCCTGAAGCTGGAGGGCCAGGGCGTGGAGCGCTTCATCACCCTCTGCGGCAACCGCCGCCTCCCCCTGTGGGAGATCAGGGCGGAGGGAAAATATTGCTTTGTCAATATCCATTACAGAGACTGGGAGCAGGGAAAAGAGCTTTTGCAGAAAACGGGAACGCAGGCAGCCATTGTCACAAAACATGGACTGCCCTTTTTATTGCCCGGATTAAAGTCCCGAATCCTGTTTCTGATCGCAGGGCTTCTTGCAGTGGGATGGCTTGCGTACAGCACCCGGCTGATCTGGCATATTGAATTTGATGGAAATTATTCCATCTCCGAGGATCAGCTGACGGATTTCCTGGCACAAAGGGGAATCTGGGTGGGGGTTCCCAAAAGCAGTCTGGATCTGGAGAGTCTGGAGAAGGAGCTTCGCCAGGAGTTTTCCCTGATTACCTGGACCAGCGGCAGGATCAACGGAACCGTGCTGGAAATTTCCATCAAGGAAAATGAGCGACCCAATGTGACCATGCCCGTGCTTTCCGTGGAGGAGGCCACGGGACTTTACGCCTCCGCGGACGGCGTGATTGTGTCCATCTACGTGAGAAACGGCGTTTCCGCGGTATCCCGGGGCGATGAGGTGCAAAAGGGAGACCTGCTCGTGGACGGCCGGATTCCGGTGGTCAATGAGGACGGAGAGACAGATCATTATCTGCTCTATGAGGCCGACGCGGATGTGCTGATTGAGACCGTGCAGCAGGTCAGCTACAGTCTTGATAAGGTATATATTGCAAAAGAGTACACCGGCAGGGAGGGAAGCGGCCTGTGGCTTTCTCTGGATCAGAGCCTTTACAGGCTGCCTCGGACCGGGGCAAAGTGGAAGGAAAAGGAACAGCTTCTGGAGCCGTCCTTTACAGTCACACTCTTTGACCGACAGCTGGGTTTTGGCATTTTTGAGGTCAGAGAGTATCAGAGTGTGGAGAAAAGCTATACCCTGGAGGAGGCCGAGGCCATTCTGAGAGCGGAATTTCAAAAAAATAATGCAATATTAGAGGAAAAAGGGGTACAAATTATTTCAGAAAATGTTACAATGGAGGAAAATGAAAATTCCTTTCTGCTGCGTGGGGGAGATGACCGTACGTTACGCCGCGGTGGAGAGCAGGATCATCACTGAGGAGGTTATGAGCACGATTGATGACACAGAAGGCTTGTGATTGTACCATAGAACTGACGATGGATCAGATGCGGAATATTTTTGGCCGGCATGACCAATATATTAAAAAGATTGAAAAGGATCTGAGCGTGGATATCGTCAACCGCAACGGCGCCATCAGGCTCATCGGCGAAGCGGAGGCCGTAGAGAAAGCGAGGCATATATTGGAGGAACTGACTCACTACCAGGAGCATGGAAATGAGATCGAAGAGCAGAGCGTTGATTACGCCATTGAATTAGAAAAAGAAAATTCCCTGGACGCCATGTCTCAGATCGATGGGGATTGTATCTGCCATACCGTCGCGGGCAAGCCCATCAAGCCAAAGACCCTTGGGCAGAAGCAGTATGTGGACGCCATTCGGGACAACATGATTGTGTTCGGTTTAGGACCTGCGGGCACCGGCAAGACCTATCTGGCCATGGCTATGGCCATCACGGCTTTTAAGGCCGATGAGGTCAGCCGTATTATCCTGACCCGCCCGGCCATTGAGGCGGGGGAGAAGCTGGGCTTTCTGCCGGGAGATCTGCAGAGCAAGGTGGACCCTTACCTGCGGCCCCTGTACGACGCCCTCTACCAGATCATGGGCGCCGAGACCTTTGCCAGAAATATGGAAAAGGGCCTCATCGAAGTGGCGCCTTTGGCCTATATGCGCGGGCGGACGCTGGACAACTCCTTCCTATTCTGTCAAGCCCTAAATCACTGATTTTTAAGGCTTTTTTGTTGA
>JAJPYH010000307.1 GCA_021205045.1 Lachnospiraceae bacterium
CAGGCTGGCTTACTGCTGATCTGATCGAACGACCCTTTTGCTGACTAACACCATACCATTGAATTTCAGGACGTCTCCTTCGCTTACGGGGACAGCCGGGATTATTTTATCCGGGAGCAGAACGCGGCCTTCCAAAAAGGCGACATTGTCTGGGTGAAGGGCGACAACGGAAGCGGCAAATCTACCTATATTAAACTGATCGTGAATCTGCTGCGGCCAAAGAAGGGCTCCATCCTCATCAACGGCACAGACATTGGCCGCATCAGCAAACGCAGCCTGCACAACAGCATTCTTTACATCAGCCAGGATGAAGTCCTGCTGAACGACTCCGTCAAAACCTATCTGGAGAGCATCACCGGAAAGACCCTGTCAGAGGAGCAGCTGAACGCCCTGCTGGAGGAAGTGAAATTTGAGACCGACATCACCGAAATCCGGGACGGCGGCCTGTCTCTGTCCGGCGGCCAGCGCAAAAAGCTGATGATGATCAAGCTTCTGCTGGGCTGGCAAAGCTCCTCCGTCATCATTCTCGATGAGTTTGAAAACGCTCTGGACTCGGACACACGGGCGCTGGCCTCAGAGATTGAAAATCTGATCTGCGAGCACCGGGAGGATCACATTCTCTTTCGGATTTCTCATCTGGACGATATGCGGCAGCTGGCCAATATACATATTTCACTGGGGAAGAACTGAACACGCCAGAATCAGGGGCACACGTCACTTAGACAATCCAGGCTTCCTGCATTAAATCAGATAATATAGTTCTGATAAATGCAGGAAGCCTGAATGATTACATCTTTCGTTGTGATTTGCCATACCTCCTTTTGATGATCAGCACTACATTGATCAAAGCATCCAATACCACAACCGCAAATACAATATCCAAACCATAGGTTTTTAAAAAAGGGATAAATTCCTTTACCTCAATATACGTGGTAGCATCGATATAGGAACCAGCATCGCTTTCAGCTGAAAATACCGGCTTCTCCAAAAGGTGCTGAGATATCTCCTTCTGGGAAGAAATGCACTGAGAAAGGATATACAGGCACAGGATGAAAACAATTTCAGCCAGAAGCAACAGTTCCATCCAATGCTTTTTCCATTGATCAGCAGAGGAAAGATGAGCAGTCTTTATGTCCAGATCCGAGTCTTGTTGATTATCTGCTCGATCCGTCTGAATGAAACATTCTATATCACAGTGAAAGTACTGGCATAATAACTTCAGATTTTCAATATCAGGATCACATATATCGGACTCCCACTTGGAGATTGTATTTCTGGAAACATGCAATTCCTCCGCCAGCTTTTCCTGTGTCAGATGGTGTTCCTTTCGAAGTCTTTTCAATCGTTGTCCTATCATACTCACACCCCCTCAAATCCGCATCATGGCTGCTAATGGTATTATATCAGCGCGGTTCCCCTGATTCCATCACCTTTTTGACAATATGATGCACACTTTTGTTTACATCAAGGTCAAAAAGGCCCTGCCTGAGCGTTTTGCAACTGCTTCGGCAGGGCGTCAGACAGACGTATTCTTTTCCAACAGTTCCTGAACTTTTCAGCGCCAGCTTTCTTTCTTCTCTGCTTTCCAGCGCCTGTTTTATTTCTTACCTGTTCTCCAGCGCCTGCTTCATCTCTTCTCTGCTTTCCAGCGCCCGTTTTATTTCCTATCTGTTCTCCAGCGCCTGCTTAATATCCTCCTGCATATCCAGCACCGCCTGTCTGGAAGCCTCAGCGAAGCGCTCCGGGCCAAACTCCCTGTATTTCTCCTGCTGCCATGCGGCAATGATGCCCCTGGAGGAATTCACGATAGCGCCCAGACCGTCCTCATTGAAGAAGTGTACCAGATCCGCGCCTTTCGCGCCCTGTGCTCCGTAGCCCGGCACCAGGATATAATTGCGGGGCAAGATTTTGCGCAGGATTTTGCCCTGCTCCGGATAGGTGGTGCCCACCACAGCGCCCACATAGCTGTAGCCGTTCTCTCCCACAAAGCCGCTGCCCCACTGGGCCACCTTCTCGCCCACCCACTCGTACAGGGGCCGCCCGTCAATCAGGCGATCCTGAAACTCTCCGCTGCTGGGGTTGGAGGTCTTGGCCAGAATAAACAGGCCCTTTTTCTCTTCCTGACATACCTTCACAAAGGGAGCCACCGCGTCGGTGCCCATATAGGGGTTGATGGTGGCAAAATCCTCGTCAAAGCCGTAAAACCTCTGACTTCCCACCTGAACGCGGCCAAGATGGCCCACGGCGTAGGCCTCCGAGGTGGAGCCAATGTCGCCCCTCTTGATGTCGCCGATCACCACAAGGTCTCTGGACTTGCAGTACTCCACCGTCCTTGCAAAGGCCTTCACACCCTCCAGGCCAAACTGCTCATACATGGCAATCTGCGGCTTCACTGCCGGTACCACGTCATAAATTGCGTCAATAATTTCCTTATTATACTGCCAGATTGCCTCCCCGGCGCCCTGAAGGGTCTCGCCGTACTCAGCGAAGGCCTTCTGCTGAATCTGCTCCGGAATAAATTTCAGCATCGGATCCAGTCCCACCACTATGGGTGCCTGGGTCTTTTTGATTTTAGAGATAAGTTTGTCGATCATGTGGGGTCCTTTCTTTAAAAAAATGGTCGCTTTTCACGGTAACGAAAGTTGCAAATATGAACGGTAAATTCTTTGCCGTCCGCTGTATCTGTACCGGGTAAGATTGTAGCAAAGCAGGTGAAAAAAGTCAATCAGGGGCTGAAATATTATCCCTGCGCCACCCGCATGCATCGTGATCGGTCATGGGTACAGACAGTTCATAGACGATATATCGCCCCAAAATCCGCAACATTCTTGAAATAACAGGTCTTTGGGGGAAATTATGCTTTAATTTCTATAAACAATACCGTCTACAATAAACATGGCGAAATTGAAAAATACAATATATTCTCTGCAAGAATTCCAATAAGACACACACAAGACAAAAAACTATATTTATATGACATTGTAAGGACAAAAAAAGAAATGAGCAAGCCGCATGAGCAATCGCTGTACGGTCGTAAAACTCATCTCTTTTCTGTATCATACTACAAAAATGCAGTCTGTCAAGTTCAAATTGCTTCACCCATAAAATTTTATAAGCCATTTATGATAATGTCCTTATATACCACAAGAGAAAATGTCCCA
>JAJPYH010000058.1 GCA_021205045.1 Lachnospiraceae bacterium
AAGCCGCTTAAAATAAGGCACTTTAGCGATTTTTCATGTGGGAAGTATTAGTTATGAGACGGTAGACAGCTATTATGATACCTACACCTACTCCGGAGAGCTTCTGGACAGAGGCGTATACGCGGTAATGGCTGAATCCGGCGAAGGCATCCTGGTATCCTGGAGACTGCTGGTGGATGAGTACTGCACAGACATTGAGTTCTATGTGTACCGCAACGGCGAGCTGATCACCGAGAATCCGATCACGGATGTGACCAACTATCTGGATACGGAAGGCTCTGTAGGCGACGTCTACACCGTTAAGACTGTACAGGACGGCTATTACTGGATCAGCGACGCTTATGTAGCCACTGAGGAAAATTATCTGTCAATTACACTGCAAAAACCGGGACCGCAGCAGGATGTGGACGGCAACTGGGCGAATTACACCATCAACGACTGCGGCACCGCGGACGTGGACGGCGACGGCGAGCTGGAGATCATCGTGAAATGGCTTCCTGAGGATGCTTCTGACACCGGCACCGGTCCTTCCGCACCCACCATCTTTGATGTTTATAAGATGGACGGCACGGCGCTGTGGAGACTGAACATGGATCTGGATTGCTCCTCTGGCGCATCGTTTAATCTGTTCATGCTTTATGACCTGGACGAAGACGGCTGCGCGGAGCTCTTCATCAAGACCTCTGACGGCACCACAAGCTATAAGCCCAATGAAGACGGTCTGTTTGATATGACCGATTCGAGCACCATCGTTTCTGCAATGGGTGATGCGTCTCTGGCCGGAACTCATATTCTGAGCTCAGGATATATCAGCTCTGATACCAATGAGTGGATGACCGTATATGACGGCACCACCGGCGAGCTGATTGCTTACACCGATTATATTTATGGGACAACTGATCCTTCTGATTACGGCGACAGCTGGTACACCCGTGCTTCCCGTTACAATATCGCGATCGCTTATCAGCCCGTTGACAGAACAGACGAATCTGCGGGAACCATCCCCACTGTACTGTTCAACCACGGCTACTACGAAAAGACCACCGTTGCCGCTTATACCTTAAGAACAACGGAAGACGACACCAAGTATCTGCAGCTGGAATGGGGCTTCGACTCCAGTGATTATCCGGACGAGGCTTATACCGGCAAGGGCAACCACAATGTGGCCTCCGGTGACGTGGACAATGACGGCTTTGACGAGCTGGTCATAGGTGCGCTGTGTCTTGACCATGACGGCAACGTGCTCTGGGTCAAGGATGGTTCCGACGGACAGGACGTGGCCGGACACTCCGACGCTTTGAGCCTGGCGGCCATGAACCCGGATGATCCTACCCAGCTGTATGTGTTCACCCCCATGGAGGATACCTCCAAGGCCACAGTCACAGGCAATCTGAGCAATGCCGGTACCGGTACCCGCATCAACGGCATGTGGTATGGCACCAGAGATTACGGACGCGGTCTTGCGGCGAATATCACACCTACACCTGGCTATGAGTATTGGGTGAGTATTCCCAATATTGAAGATATCTTTGACGGAGGCATTTATAATTTCACGGAAGGCCCGTTGGTGGAGACCATGCCGGAGGGCATGGTGACCAACTGGATTGCCTACTGGGACGGCGACCTGCTCTCCGAGCTTCCGGACGCGGTGGATCCTTCCACACCAGAAGGCACCCTGACGATCTACAAGTATAACTGGGAGACCAATTCTCTGGATACCCTTCAGACCATGGAAGGTACCCTGTTGAATAACTGGTCCAAGAATAACCCCAGCCTGACCGCAGATCTGATGGGTGACTGGCGTGAGGAAATTGTCGTGCGTGGTGAGGACAATGAAACTCTTTATATTTATATGTCCAACTACGAGACCGATTACGGTATCTACAGCCTGATGTACGATCCGGTGTACCGCAATGCGGTTGCCAACCAGAATACCACTTACAACCAGCCGCCGCACCTTGGCTTCTATCTGGGTGAGGACAACGCGGATCAGGTGCTGGCCATGGAGTTGCCGGTAGCGAACCTCAGTTATACCACTGAGAAGGAAGAAGGAACGCCGGTGGAAGAGGAGACCACGCCGGATGAAGGCGGGAGTACAACGGATGGGGATACCCTGGATACCGACACGACGGTAACGAATGCGGATTCGGAAGCCTGGGAATCAGTCGGCAGCGGCAATCCGGTCATTTATGTGCCGGATGGTTATGACTCCATACCGGATTGGGTTATGAATTCCCTTGATCCGGACACCGATTATACCTTTATTTTCCCCGATGGGACGGAGATCACCATTCCGGCGGGAGAAGCGCCGGATTCGGATGATGGTATTGAGTGGTATGGACCGGAGTGGCTCAAGGAGCATTACGGTGCAGATCCTACAGACGCTGATCCGGGAACCGATCCTGACGCAACAACGATTGACGGAACCGCTACTGACTCTGCCGCCACAGGCGACTCCGTGAGCACCTCTCTGATCGTGTTTGTGGTCATCCTGGAGGCCGCTGCAGCAGGACTGGCAGCAGTCTTAGTCATCAAAAAGCGCGGACAGCAGGGCAGATAGAATCTGCGAAGTCTGGAACGCATTTATGTTGAGAAATTCATAAAAAATGGAAAGTAATTTCCGAAAAGCAGGAGGGAGGGGCGAAAGCCCCTCCCTTATTTATTGCTCTGCTCAGATTTTAGATACTTTCAATGATAATCCCAATCTATGCATGATTTTCACTAATGTAGAGATTTTAGGTGTTGTTTTATAAGTTTCGATTCTTGCTACGGAGGATTGTGGAAGCCCACACATGGAAGCAAGATCGCGCTGTGATATACCAAGCTCTGCGCGTCGGTCGATGATTGTGTTTATGATATCAGCCATTTGTTCTGCTTCCTCCAGGTCCTGTTTCGCGACCGGATCGATATTTTTTGCATATTCTTTATAATCATTCCATGTTCTGATCTCGTCAATGTTTATTTCCTTCTCCATGGCCTTCTGCTCTCTTTTTGTTGTCAGGCCATTGTAACACACAATTTGTCGAAGATAGACGATATATCGTCTTTTATAAAAATTTTAGGTGTTAGTCAGTAATTGGGTCGTTAAGCCTTTAAGTCCGTTTTTTGGGA
>JAJPYH010000157.1 GCA_021205045.1 Lachnospiraceae bacterium
TGGGCGTGGGCGGCGCAGGTAATAACGCTGTAGATAGAATGGTAAAGGATCAGGTAGAGGGGGTGGAGCTGATTGCGGTCAACACGGACAGTCAGGCTCTGAAGATGTGTCAGGCTCCTCAGGTGATCCAGATCGGCGAGAAGCTGACAAAGGGGCTGGGCGCGGGAGCAAGACCCGAGATCGGGGAGAAGGCCGCGGAGGAAAGCCTGGATGAGATCAAGAAGGCGCTGGAGGGCGCGGAAATGGTATTTGTGACCTGCGGCATGGGCGGCGGCACAGGTACAGGCGCGGCGCCGGTGGTGGCCAAGGTGGCTAAGGATATGGGCATTCTGACGGTCGGTATTGTGACCAAGCCCTTCAAGTTTGAGGCCAAGACCCGTGCCAATAATGCTGCGGGCGGCATCGAGAAGCTGAAGGAAAATGTGGACACGCTGATTGTCATCCCCAATGATAAGCTGCTGGAGATTGTGGACCGCAGGACGACCATCACGGATGCGCTCAAGAAGGCAGACGAGGTTCTGCGCCAGAGTGTGCAGGGCATCACGGATCTGATCACCAGGCCCGCCATCATCAATCTGGATTTTGCGGATGTGAGTACTGTCATGCGGGGGAAGGGCGTGGCTCATATCGGTATCGGCACAGGTACCGGCGACACCAAGGCTTCGGACGCGGTGCGCATCGCGGTGGAGAGCCCGCTTCTTGAGACAAGCATTGAAGGCGCGACGGACATTATCATCAATGTGTCCGGAGACATTACCCTTGCGGACGCGGCGGACGCCAGCGAATACGTGGGCAATATCTGCGGCGACAATGTAAATGTCATTCTGGGAGCCATGTATGATGATACGGTGAAGGATACCTGCACGGTGACGGTAATCGCCACCGGCATCGGACAGAATAATAAGGCGAATATGTTCTCCTTCAGCAGCAATCTGGTATCTCCGACGAAGAGGACAACCTCCTATTCGTCCCTGGGTTCCTCCTCTTCCACGCCGAAGAACGGAGTGTCCAGCGCCACAGGTTCCCTTCCGCCGTTAAAGAAGAGCGACCTTACCTCCTCCATTGAGGAGAGAAATTTAAAGATTCCGTCCTTTTTGAACAATAACAACAATAAGTAAGGAACCGGGAACAGTCATTCGCGGCAGAGGGAGATCCTGTGGAAAGATTCCTTTGGCGGACGTGAATGGGAACAGTGAAATTGCATAATGTCTACGAAAGCAGCGTATCCTATGGGGTAGGCTGCTTTTTGCATTGAACCTGGGAAAGGAGGCGTTTCTCATGACCGTCCGGCTGTATCTGGACAGCATTTATATGATGCAGCTTTTTCTGAACTGCATGGTGCTTTCCCTTGTAAAAATTCAGCTGGGAATCTCTGTTCCCCGAAAGAGAATATGGCTGACAGCCGCCGGAATGTCCGGGCTCTATGTCAGCCTTTTTTTGCTGCCCTTTTCTCTGGTCTGGCTGGAGGTGACGGGAACTCTGCTCAATGTTTTCGGATTATGCCTCTTCTTTTTGCCCGCCAGGTATCGGCGGCACCGGCGCAGGATGCTGTTGTACGGGCTGGCGGATACCTTTGTGGCCTCCGGCGTTTTACGGATTGTGATGAACTGGTGGTACGCGCTGACCGGCGGCATGTGGGGATTGTGGGCTTTTCTCATGTGCGCGCTGGCGCTGTATGAGCTGGCCGCCTGGTCATTGCGGCATTATAAAAAGAGGCGGGACCGCCATATTTATCCGGTGACTATCTTAAGCGCCGGGCAGAAAAGACAGGTGCTGGCTCTGTATGACACGGGAAACGGGCTGACGGAGCCGGTCAGCCGCCGGCCGGTGTGTCTGGTGGAGGAGGAGCTTTTAGCCGGGCTGACGCTGGAGAACCCGCTGTTTTTCATGGCTATTCCCTTCCATACGGTGGGATGCGATGAGGGGCTTTTGTATGGCATTGAGATTCCAGAGCTTTTGATTGATGCGGAAGATGGGGTGCATAGTGTGAAGGAGGTGGTCTGCGCCGGGGTGTCAAAGCCCCTTTCTCCCAAGGGAAAATATCAGATGATTTTGCATCCGGGGCTGTTCTGAGTCGGGGTTCTAAAAGTTCCGCGGCCTGCATAGGATGAATGAGCGGACAGGACAGTCCGCGGGGAAAGGTATGACAGAGAATGGGAGAATGCTGTTCGATGTCATTTTTCCGACAGGATGTTACTGTGAATGGAAATGAAATGAAAAAGCGGTTGCAGGGAGGGCAGATCATTGAAAACAATCCAGTGGATTTTCAGACTTTTGAAAAAACCGGGAGGGGAAATCTTTGACGAGAACGTGCTTTACTATATCGGAGGCGCGGACGTGCTGCCGCCGCCCCTGGACGCAAAGCGGGAGGAGGAGATGATCCGCCTGCTTGCCACGGATCGGGCGCCCCAGGCCAGGCAGACGCTGATCGAGCATAATCTCCGGCTGGTGGTATATATCGCCAAACGCTTCGATAATACAGGAGTGGGCGTGGAGGACCTGATTTCCATCGGCACCATCGGTCTTCTGAAATCCATTAATACATATAAATCGGACAAAAATATCAAGCTGGCTACCTATGCCTCCCGCTGCATTGAGAATGAAATTCTCATGTATCTGCGCCGCACCAGCAAAAACAAGGCGGAGGTCAGTATCGATGAGCCGCTGAACACGGACTTTGACGGCAATGAACTTTTGCTGGGAGATATTCTGGGCACGGACGAGGATGTGATCAGCCAGAATCTGGAGCGGGAGGCGGAGCACAATCTGCTGTGCCGCTCCATTGAGCGGCTGAGCACGCGGGAGAAGACCATCGTCTGCCTGCGCTTCGGCCTGCGGCTGGAGCCGGAAAAGGGAGGAAAAGAGGCGGTATACCCTGTGGAGGAGGGCAAAGAGATGACCCAGAAGGAGGTGGCGGCCCTCCTGGGCATTTCCCAGTCCTATATTTCCAGACTGGAAAAAAAGATCATGCTGCGGCTTAGGAAGGAGATGCAAAAGGAGGGGTGAGGTGAAGGCGTTTTTGAAATACTATATTTGTGCGTGTCAAGCATTTTTGAAAATGTCCCGAAAAATCTTTAACATTAGCCCCGACTG
>JAJPYH010000262.1 GCA_021205045.1 Lachnospiraceae bacterium
TAAAGGTTCTGTGAAGTAAGCTGAAAATGCTTACCCTTTTGTCGCTTTAATCATAAAATATAAACTGAGAACAATATATGTACAGGAACGCACCTGGGACAGAAAGGAAATAAACGATGAACACTGAGGAGATTTTACAGACGCTGGATATGCTCTTCGACAGCCATCAGCTGGATCAGATTGAGCCTTTTCTGATGGAACAGCTGGATAATGCTTTTGCCCATGGGGATTACAGTTGCTGCATCACAATTCTGAATGAATTAATCGGGTATTACCGGGATATGGGGCGTTTTGATGAGATGCTGGCCGCCTGCGACAGGGCAGCACAGTTTCTGGAGCAGCTTGGCCTGCAGGACAGCATTTCATCTGCCACCACCCTGTTAAATATTGCCACCGGTCTGCGCGCTATGGGTAAATATGACGCGGCGCTGGAGGAATACAAAAAGGTGTTCCCCATTTATCAGAAGGAGCTGGAGCCAACCGACACCCGATTTGCGGCTCTTTACAATAATATCAGCCTTCTGTATCAGGAAATGGGAAATTTCCGACAGTCTGTGGCAGCGCAGAATCAGGCGCTGAAAATTCTGGAAAAAAGTGGTGATACCCAGAAAATCGCCATTTCTCATTCCAATATGGGCACCACGCTTCTGCAGATGGGCCGTATGGATGAGGCACTGGCGCATTTGAATTATGCCGTTCAGCTTTTTGATTCCCTTCCGGGGGATAAGGATTACCATTACAGCGCAGCCCTGGCGTCTCTGGGACAGGCCTATGTAATGAAGGAGGATTACGAATCTGCCAGAGGATATTATCTGACAGCACTGGAAGAATATCTCAAAACCCACGGTGTTACGAAAAACTATTATAATCTGCTTGATAATCTTCATTATGTGGAGGAGCATCTGGGCATGGAGCCTACGCCTGATCCGGCGGCAGAAGAGCAGAGCGGAGCAGAACTGCCATCTTCCCCGGCTCCATCTGAAGCGGATGCAGCAATGCCTGCACAGCAAGCCGAAGCAGACATGTCAGAGGAAAAAAATCAAACAGATATGTTCATAGCTCCTAAACGTGCCAGGACATCCGGTTCTTCAGGAATTCCAAAAGATACCATTACAAAAGCAGCTGAAGAGAAGGCTTCCACAGGTACAGACATCGAAGCAGAATCTGAACCCGAAAACGGACAGACAGAAGACATTGCATATTCGGGTGATGCATCACAGTCTGATAACATCGGCTCAGGTCTGCAGCTTGCCCGGGACTATTATGAGCAGGCCTTCCTTCCGTTGTTTTCTCAGTACGCCCCGGAATGCATGGATAAAATGGCCGTGGGGCTTGTGGGGGAAGGAAGCGACTGCCTGGGCTTTGACGATGCCATTTCCCAGGATCATGATTTCGGCCCCGGATTGTGTATCTGGCTGACGCATGAGGATTATGAGATTTATGGCGAGCAGCTGTCTGAGCTGTATCAGATGCTTCCCCGGGAATTCAATGGTTACCGGCGCAACGTTGTGATTGAAAACGGGAGAGTGGGCGTCTTTGATATGGATCGCTTTTTTGCCCGTTTCACAGGCTATGCCAGGGCAGAGGATATTGCTGACATACAGAGTCTGTTGTCCATCCCGGACGAAGCCCTGTCCACTGTGACCAACGGTCAGGTCTTTGCCGATCCGGTGGGAGAGTTCGGCACCCGGAGAGCGAATTTTTACAAAATCTGTCCTGAGGAATACTGGCAGGTCAAGATCGCCAACAGTCTTCTTCAGCTGGGGCAGTATGGGCAGTACAATTATGCCCGCTCCATGAAGCGGGGGGAGTATGTCACTGCGCAGATCGCTTTATACAAGTATATCGAGGAGCTGTACCGGCTGGTTCATTATGTCAATCACACTTTCCCGCCCTACTATAAATGGCTGAAGAAGAGCAGTGCCAGATTTGAATGTCTTGGGGTTCTCTCCAGTCTGACGGAGGCTCTGGCGGATTACGCGGATCAGCGAGCACTTTGGGAGGAAAAGGGGGCTGATGCGGAGAGCGAAGATGTGGTATGCCGTACTATCGAATATATTGCGCTGCTGATTTTGGATGAGCTGAAAAAGCAGGGAGTTCTGGATAATGTAGCTATTCTGGAAAACGAAACCTTTCTGGAGCCTTACGGAAGAGCAATCCTTCAAAAGATCTTCGGCGGCAGCCATCGCTATGACGGAACGCATACAACTGTCGGTAAAAATGAAGGCGAGCGTTCTTTTATAGATAACACTACGGATAGCACTGCTGACGGACTTTCACCTGCAAATAGCACTGCTGACGGATTTTCATCCGCCGTCAGCAATATGGACATGGACGCGCATTCTGCTGCTGAAAATGCTGCTCCTATCTCAACAGATCGTCCGGTTCCTTCCCTGGAAGAAATCCAAAAAGCTGCCGCAGATCACAATCAGGAGCTGCTGGTAGAACAGATCGTCCAGTTAGAATGGGCCGCTTTTGACTCTGTGAAAAATGAAGGAGGCCGCGCTTCCTGCCAGGATGACTGGAATACCTTCTCTATTATGAGAAAAAGTCAGTACATGGCATGGCCTGAGGAGCTTTTACTCAGCTATATGGAAGATTTTCTGAACGCCAATGCGCGGGGCTGGAATTTGATCACGGAAAAGTACGGCAGAATGATGCAATCCACAGATCCTCAGGGATACCAGAAAATCCAGGATCAGCTTCCGCAGCTGGAACCGGCGCAGAGCGACATCATTGAACAGATCGTCAGCATTCAGGTTGCCTGGATGGAGCAGTTTGCCGCGGAATATCCCTGTATGGCCGGCAACAGCCGCACCATCCACAGTATAGAGGATACGCCTTATGACACTTCCTACGAGACCTATCTTCGCGGGGAGCTGGGAACCTACAGCAGAGAAACCCTTAAGCTTTACGGAAGGTTTATTGTGGAGCTGCGCCAGTCCGGACAGAATCTGGCTGAGATCATCATGACCAACACAGCGCTCTTATATGGGTATTCCTCCCTGCAGGATGCAGAAAATGTGTCAAGCATTTTTGAAAATGTCCCGAAAAATCTTTAACATTAGCCCCGA
>JAJPYH010000056.1 GCA_021205045.1 Lachnospiraceae bacterium
GCACAGTTTCATTTATGGTGGTGCCAAGTGCGCGGGCATGGGGGTTTTGGAAGAAAGAATTTCCATGGATTATGCGCCCCGCAAAATTAAGCTGCCTGAAAATATGACAGCAGGAACACCTGTCCCGGTTATTCAGGAATTCATTGATTCCAACCATCATGTGAATAATGCCCAGTATGTTGATGTCGCAGTGAACATTATAGAGAAAGATCTACGGTCTTTCGGCAATCCGGATGTAGCGGCGGAAATAAAATCAGAAAAGCACAAAGATTCAAAGATTTTCGTGAAAGAGATTCGGGTTGAGTATAAAAAACAGGCAGTTCTGGGGGATATATTATATCCAAAAACCTGCCTGCTAAAAGACTGGTATTACGTGACATTTACAGATTTGGGTGGTCATATCTATGCCTCGGTTGCAATCCGGCTTTGACGGATATACATGCAAAAACACGGATTGTGAAAGATACACCGTCCAGGCAGATAGTGTCGGAGGTGAAAGAAATTGTCAGGAAAAATTGCGATTGTAACCGGGGCATCCAGCGGTCTTGGCCGTGAATATGTTTCACAGCTTCTTAAGAAAAACAGTCTGGATGAGATATGGGTGATTGCGCGCCGCAAAGAACGTTTAGAGGAATTGTGCAATCGGACTGTTTCCAACAGCACATGTATGATCCGGCCTATCCCTCTCGATTTAGTCTGTCCGGAATCATTTGAAATGATCAGTACCCTGTTGAGGGAGGAAAAGCCATCCGTGCAATATCTGGTCAACGCTGCCGGTTTTGGAAAAATCGGTTCCTGGAAAGATATCTCTCTTAAAGATTGCAACAACATGATTGAGCTGAATTGTAAGGCAGCCGTCACCATGACACAGCTTGTACTGCCTTACATGGATAAAGGTTCCTGCGTTCTTGAAATCTGTTCTACAGCCGCTTTTCAGCCTTTTCCTTATCTCGGAATCTATTCCGCGACAAAATCTTTTCTGTACCGCTACAGCCGTTCCTTAAGGATAGAACTTATGGGAAGCGGAATTCACGTATCAGCTGTCTGCCCGTACTGGATCAGGGATACGGAATTTATCAGCAATGCGCAGGAAACCGGGAACAGTTCTTTTATCCGGCATTTCCCGCTTGCATCCCGATCCCGAAACGTCGTAAAAAGATCCCTTGCCGACGCAAAACTGGGCTTGCCGGTGTCTACGCCCGGCCCTGTCTGCACGATCCACAGATTAGCTGCAAAATTCATTCCAAGCGAGCTGATGATGGGAATCTGGGAATTAATCAGAAGAATTTGAAAAAGTCAGTTCCTCTATAAGAGCTGGTTGTTTATTCCCTTACCTCATCTGTCTCTCGATCCACTCCATCAACACGTTTACCACATATTCCTGTTGCTCCGCCGTCAGTTCAGCTCCTTTTGGAATTCTGTGCCATTTCTCCAGGCAGCTCCTGCAGCAGGTGGCAGTAGCGTGCTGGGCGACGAACACCGGGTGTCCCTTCATCGGCGTCTGCTTCCCGTCATTTGCAGGCTCTGCCGGAGCGAGGCGCTTGCTTACGAAATCCTGCGCGTGGGAACGGATCGTGTCCATTCCCTTTTCTCTCACATAGGCTATATCATTTGCTTTCAGAGAAAAGCTGCTCCGGAATTTTGACTTGCCATAGCATGCGTAAGAAACTGCCGGTGGCAGTTTCTGTAGCTGTGCAAGGCGGTCGAAGAGATTGCTGACGCCGTATTGCATGGGCGGCTCAGCGACCATCAGGGTCCCGGCACTCTGATCCGGGAAATATGTGACCTTGTTCCTTCCGGCATTCTGAATCTGCACAGGCTGCTGAGTGGTAGTGTTTTGCTTTGTATCCGCAGTCTGCCGCGTAACTGTCGGCGCAACAGAAGTATCACGTAGTCTTTCTGCGAGTTTTGTATTTCTTGACGTAGTTGTCTCATTCCTGACCGCATAGGAAATTGCTTTCTTTTCCCCGATCAGCACCAGAATCTTCTTTGCCCGCGTGACGCCGGTATACAGCAGATTGCGCTGCAGCATGACATAGTGGCTCATGGTGAAAGGCATGACCACGATAGGATATTCGGAACCCTGCGCTTTATGGATTGTTGTGGCATAGGACAGCACCAGTTCATCCAATTCAGTCACGTCGTAAGTCACTTCACGGCCATCGAAGTCAACAATGAGTTCTCCGTCCTCAGTATCCACACGGACAATAATCCCGATGTCCCCGTTGAAGACTTCCTTATCGTAATCATTTTTGATTTGCATCACCTTATCGTGCAGTCGATACTGTGTGCCGCCGCGCTTCAGGAAAATGTTAGTCGGATTCATGGCCTCCTGCAGAAGCTGATTTAAATTCGCCGCCCCGCAGACACCTCGCTGCATGGGTGTCAGAACCTGGATATCGCGGAAAGCATCCGCATGATAATAACGCGGCAGGTTCTGCGTGCAGTATTTTACCACCAGATCAGCCGTTGCCTCATTGGTTTCCTGCGCCGCAAAGAAAAAGTCAGAGTCACGGCCGCCGCGCAGGTCTGGCATCTCGCCATGATTGATCCGGTGCGCGTTCATAATAATCCGGCTGCCCTGCGCCTGTCTGAAAATGCGTGTCAGACGTACAACTGGAACAGCGCCGGACGCGATAATATCTTTTAACACGTTACCGGCTCCCACACTGGGAAGCTGGTCGGTATCTCCCACCAATATCAACGTCATGGAATCCGGCAGTGCTTTCAGCAGATTGTACATCAGCATAATGTCGATCATGGAGCACTCATCCAGGATCAGAACGTCCGCTTCCAGCGGGTTTTCCTCATTCTTCTGATAACCTTCCGCGGGCTGATATTCCAGGAGACGATGAATAGTCTTTGCTTCCATGCCGGTTGCTTCGGACATTCGTTTTGCTGCCCGCCCGGTGGGCGCGGCAAGGATGATCCTGCAGCCTGCCATCCGGTACGCAGAAATAATGCCGAGCGTGGTCGTAGTCTTGCCGGTTCCCGGGCCACCGGTCAGCGCCATTACTTACTATGAAACAATTACTATAACTTAGCCAAAAAGCGCAGACTTCCCCCTCAAA
>JAJPYH010000256.1 GCA_021205045.1 Lachnospiraceae bacterium
TGCTGTTTCATAACCCCATCGGTGCCTTTCGCAGAAAGGCAGAATATAATGATGCGGAAGGCATATTTTCCCTCCCGGATCACCTGACAGGGCCTGGTGGTCTGAGACAGCTCCTTTAAATAAATTCCTCCTGCCATGGCTTTCAGAAAATCAACTGTGACCTCTCTGTCCACCGTCACCAGATATTCCTTCTCATGACCGGCTGAAGCCCGCATCAGATTCTGTATCAGGTCTCCGTCATTTGTGAGAAGAAGCAGACCCTCACTGTCCCTGTCAAGCCTGCCCGCATAGGTCAGACGCACAGGATAGGGGAAAACATCATTAATGGTCTTCTCCGCGTGAGCGTCCCTCTCCGTGCAGGTAACACCCACAGGCTTATACCAGGCAAGAACAGTCTTTTCCTCCGCAGTCACAGGCATTTGATCCCCCACCGTCACGCTGTCACCGGGATAGACCAACTGCCCCGTAGAGCCAGGCTTTCCGTTGACGGTCACCTGCCCTGCCTCAATATAGCGGTCCGCCTGTCTTCTGGAGCAGATTCCGGCCTGCGCAATATATTTATTTAGACGAATTCCCTCTGCCATTCTCTACTCCCGGACCTCTTTGCTGCTTCTCTCCTCACATGAAGCATATCTTATCACAAAACATCACTTTTGTACACCAAAATGTTACTGTCACTGCCTCCGTCTGATAACATCCGCCGCAATACAGTCCCTGCATGTCGTTGCGCCCTGCACAGCATGGAAATTGCCAGATGCCTTGGTCAGGCTTTCAGCAGATTCGGGGTGTTCTGCACAGCATGGGTGGCGCAGATATTTTATTTTCAGGCGATGCCTGCCAATATGCTGTGAACAGTCCCATTTTCTCCCCTCAGATCAGTCCCTGCTCCCTTGCCACCTTATAGTAAGTACACAACGGCAAAAAGCTCTGTGCAAAACCCTTGGGCCCATCCCCCGCAAAAATCAGAGCATCATCAATCACCGTCTTATTGCCCACAAAGCTGGAACGGCCGGGACCGCGCATATCCCTGAGGAAGGTTTTCTTACCGGCTTCCAGGTATTTGCGGTCTCCCGTCAGTTCAAAACCGATGCACATGGCCTCCAGCAACAACGTGTTTTTGCCGTTACGGTTCAAGCTGGGCAGTTCTTTGTAGTAAAACAGTCCGTTGGGCAGTCTGCAGTTGTCGTACAGATCATCCACCGCAGATAGAATCAGACTCTTTAAATCCTCACTGGGAAATACCCGGTAATACCGCATCAGCGACCCCACAGCCACAGCGATCATAAACCCGGTGCGAACCAGGGTATTGTCCGTATACGGTGCCAGAAGAGCGCCGTATTCAGCCTCCCACTCTCTGAAATGTCCGATAATCCAGTCCGCCTTCTCCAGCCAGCGCTCTTCCCCGGTTTCCACATAAAGGGCTGTGAACGTGCGCAGCGCCCAGCCGGTCTCCCTGGCATTGGTCTCGCCGGCCGCCTGATAGGTGTCCGTTTCCAGCAGGCGCATCACATTCTCTCCGATGCCCACAGCCGTCTCCAGGGCCCGTTCATTTCCCGTGAAATGATAGTAATCCAACAGACCCTCCACCCAGGAATGGCTGGGCACAATGGTGCCGTACACCACGTGCTGTCTGGTATGCTCCCACTGACCTCCGTAAAGCAGAGGATCCTTGCTGTAATGGCAAACATCCACATCCATCCAATGCTCCGCCGCCACCAGACCATAATCCAGAAGCCTGCGAATCCCGGTGCGGGCATAGGAGAGAAAACAGGCATGGGGATAATCGTATTCGTTGTTGGTCCACACAGGCTTGCCCTTCCCCCTGTTCTGGGAGGTATAACCCGGATCCGGCGCGTCGCCCCAGTTCAGCATGCCAAAACACCGGGCGTGACTGTCCGCCCTGTCCACCAGCGCGATCTCCACATCTTCATCCTGCAGTTCAGGAGCCACAAACACATCCTGCATCACCTGAGCCCGGGCAAATACGGAAGGATCCACCATAGGCCTGTCCGGCATCTGATAGATCAGACTGCGGTCCTCAATATCCACCATGGACATTTTCGGGTCATGGAAGTGAAGCAGAAACCTCTGTTCCCGGCTCATGCCGCTGTGCATCGCCACCTCGCCCACTCCCTCCGGCACCAGCATAACCATCAGGCCGTTTCTGTCCGCTTTCACAGCCTTGGGATAATTTTGCTGCGCCTGGAAGAGGGTTGCACAGATTCCGTCCTCCGCTGTGGTCCGATCCGCCATAAAGGTACCATAAAGCACCTCTGAGAAATGCTCGTTTCCTTCCTGCAGGATCATGGATGGCCTGGCAATTCTCTGCACGCTTCCCTCTCCCCCTGCAATGCTGAAGTGGGTCTTATAATTGGAATTTCCGGCAAGGAAACGCCCTTCTGAGACAGGATATCTCTCCTCCATCTCCGGCATTTGCCTGATCCCTGAAAAATCAAAGTCATCTTTTTCCAGATCCAGACTGTAATCCAGGGCCTCGTTGTCCCTGGCCCGGATTCCAAAATACAGTCCCTCTACAGGCAGCACATCCTCCGTGGTGTTGATCAGACGGAAGGATACCTCCAGCCACTCTTTTCCGACATAGGATGTCAGGCCGATCTCAAATCGGATTTCCCTGCTGCCCAGGCACTTTCCCCTGGCCTTCAGCCGGGTACACACCTGTCCGGTCTCCATGACCTCCCAGGTTTCCAGGCAAAGCCCGTACTTTTCCCCGCCGGTAATCAGGAAGGGGCCTTCAAACTGCTCCGCGCAATAACGACAGCGCCCATCTTCCAGAAAAACAAACAGATGGGTGCCTTCATTCAATACCTTAAATTTCAGTTTCCCTGTGTCCACACAAATACCGTCCGGTTCTTGCTGCACGATCATTTCCGGGAATGAGGTTTTTTCAGCTTTGTCCGATGCCATCGCAGCGTTTTCAGCTGCATATGCCGGCTCCGCATTTGTCAGCACTAAATTTTCTATACCCGCGTTCAGCCCGCAATTCTGCGCTGTATTCTCCGCACCTGCGTTCATTCTGCAATTCTGCGCTATACTCTCC
>JAJPYH010000202.1 GCA_021205045.1 Lachnospiraceae bacterium
AGTCGGGGCTAATGTTAAAGATTTTTCGGGACATTTTCAAAAATGCTTGACACTGATTTATTTTACTTCTGAGCTGCTTGTATTAATCTGCATAAGAGTCACGAGTTGCAGGTTTTTGACTGCAAATTTTACTTAAAAATCAAAAACCCACCCTGCTGCAAATCCATCACAGTAAATGAAACATGTACGGACAGCAGTCGGGTGGAAATTTTCTAATTATAGAATTGATATCTGTCATGGCACAGGCACCCACAACATTCACCGGATCACTCTTCGACCAGGATGGCCTGCACCAGGTAGCGCTTTGTCTCGTTGACTGCTACGCAGGTGGACAGGGTGAGGATATGCTCCTCGCCGGTGGGTTCCCAGGCGGCGGTGTAGATGCCGCGGGCGTTCTCGGCGGTGGTCTTTGCCGTGGTCAGGTATTCCTGAAATACGGAGGTGTCTGTCAGGTCATAATTTAACAGCAGGTGTTCGTCCCCTGACCTGTAGGCAGCGTAGATTTCATAAGCGAAAAGCCGTGTCTCCGTGTAGATATAGATGTACGGATGTTCCTCAAAGAAGGTCTCATCGCTGTAGTCGTCCAGGTCGCCGAACATGGAGCCGTCGGACATATTGTGGCCGTACAGAACGGTGTGGGGATCTGTGAAATCAGTGCTGTTATAATTTTCCGAATAAATGCAGCCGGGATAGCCGTCGCTGCCGTCAAGGTTGTGGCTCAGATAATAGGTATTGTCATCAGGATCCTGTACAATTGGGTAATCTATCACTGTATCCGGGATGTAAATCCAGGCATAGATGTCCTCATTGGTATCCTCCTGCAGAGCCGCGATATCCACCTCTTTGTCCGGGACGGGAATTCCCAGGGATTCCAGAAGCTCGATATCCTGTTCTAAAAGGGATTTCTCCTCCACAACTTCCTCTTCTGCTTCTTCTGTGGTTTCCTCAGTCACTGTCTCCACAACTTCCTCTTCTGTGTCCGTCTTATTCGTTGAAGAAATCACGGCAGCGATAAAAATGACCACAATCACACCGATCACACAGCAGATGGTGGTGATGCCGGTTCTGGTCTGAGCCCATTTTCTGATATCATTGATTGTTTTTTTCCAGTCCAAGTGTTTACCATACCTTTCACCCGGAACGGCCAGAAATGCGACTGTTGTCACCCTGTTTGAAGTCATATTCAGTCGCCGGTGAGGAATCTCATCTATTATGATTGTGGCTTCCAACCGACTGTGAACAGTCTGCAAACAGACAGGGGGGACGATACTGCCATCCCCCCCTGCGTCTGTCCTTTCAGATCATGAACGTCAGATCGTTCTGTTGTTCATCATAAATCATCTGTCCGGGAAAATATCAGGGTTTATTCCTCATCCGCAGTGACTGCCTCATCTGAACCGGTCTCTTCAGGAGTATCATCTTCCTGAGAGGGGTTCTCGTCAGCATTGGCTTCTTCTGCGGAGGATTCTCCTGCTGCATCAGCAGCGTTTTCTTCAGAAGCTTCAGCTTCATCAGCGGCTTCGGAATCTTCCGTTTCCACGGTTTCTCCTTCAGCCTCAGCTGCTTCTTCGTCAGTCAGCTCAGCTTCTTCAGCAAGAACCTGATCAACGGCTGTTGTGCTGGCTTCCGATTCCAGAGCGATCTCGGTGATCACTACTGCGTTCAGGAAAGCACGGCAATCCACATTGGAGGCCGTAATCACGATCTGCCCATCTTCCGCAAGCGTGACATAACCCGTCATAAGGATATCGGATACTGCGGTGCTGGTGCTGACTTTTCCAAGATAATCACTGTTGACATAAATCTTGTTTTCATTGTATGCACTGTTGCTTGTGCCGTTTCCTGCATATACCTCAACCTTATAGGTACCGGCGGGTACATCCACAGCGAATGAAAGTTCATCGCTGGCATAGGCAAAGTCAGAGCAGGCAGCTTCAATGTCTGTCGCCGGATCACTCTGAGCAATGGAACTTCCCTTGCTGGTATCGATGGTTGAAGTTGTCAGATATCCATAGCCCAGGCTTTCACTGTATGCAGTGGTATCAGTTGAAATCCAGCCGCTCGGGCTGCCATTTCTGGTGCCAAAATCATAGCTGCCTACTACCTGCACGTCCGCATAGTCGGCATACGTATCACCGTAGTCTACAGGCTCTTCCTCAGGTTCCGGCTCTACACCCAGGTTCGCCAGCTCAGTATCGCTGAGCGGGCAGATGCACAGACCGCAGAGTCTGGCAGTAACCTCATCGGTAGAAGTGTTGTCAAAGAAGGTGATGGAAAGGGTTCCCATAGACACACCGTTTACATAGCTCAGCGCACTGGAATTCTCACTGATGGTCACCAGATAGATGCAGCCAGGCTCAGAATACTGTCCGCCGGAGCTGGATGTCTGAGTGTAAACTGTCTTGCCTTCAACCACCTCGGAAAGTGTTGAGGACTCCGAACCATCATAGGCTAATACGGCTTCGCCGTCACCAAAGTAGAACTGGGTTGTGTTCGCAGCATCCTTGCAGCCTGTGTATACATAAACCGCATAAGTGCCGGCCGGCAGATCAGCCTTAAAGGTATAGGAATTACCGCCTGCACAGTATACAAAGTCTCTGAAATACGCGCCGCCGTTAGAGGTAAAGGTGCTGGAAACCTCGGAGGTAAAGCCATAGTGCAGACCGTTGTCGTCCTCATTGGTCTCGTAAAGCTCTACTCCGGTCATCAGTTCATTTTCTGAAGGTGAATTTTCAAAGTAGCCTGACAGAAGGATGTTAGTGGCAACCTGCGCGCTCTGCTCATCGCTCTCCTGTGCCGGGCCAAAGTCAATGGCATACTGGCCGCTGGCCGTACGTGCCGTCAGACCCGCATAAGCATCCGACAGTGCGGTATAATAAACCTCGTTCTCCTGAGCTGTCAGCTCTCCGCTGCTGGCCTCAATGGCTGCCTTTGCGTTTGCCAAAGCTTCAGAAAGTGCTTTCCAACTGGACAGAGTATAATCTGACTCTACTAGTACATCGAATAATAATTAACTGGCTATACCTTCATTTGATTTTATGCCA
>JAJPYH010000072.1 GCA_021205045.1 Lachnospiraceae bacterium
CGCCGCCGCCTCCTCGGCTGCTTTCTGTATTGACCCCGCCTGCGCCTTAGCCTCTGCCTGTTCGTTTTGTGCGTGGTGCTTTGTGTCTTTCTGCACCTTTTGTGCCTGTTCATTGGCTTCTGCCAGTGATTTGTCGGCCTCTTCCTGAGCCTCTTTCAGTACCTGCTCCGCCTGTTCATGGGCAATCGCCCTGATTTCCTGAATTTCTTCCTGCGCTTTCTTCGCCTGTTCCTGAGCGTTTACCAATACTTTTCTGGCCTCCTCATGCTTATTCTCAGCCTCCTCCCCGGTGATCCGGGCCTGCTCCTGGGCCTCTTTTTTCACTTCTTCCGCCTGTTGCCTGGCCTTCTCTACTATCTCGTTGGCCTGCTCTTCACCGCGTGCATTGAGAGCAGCAATGGAGTCCAGATATTGCCTGGATGCGTTCTGCGCGTCCTCAAAAATATGGTTCAGGCTCAAAGCCGCCTCCGCGATGGATCCGGCCTGATTCAGCCGAATGAGTTTATCATCCCTCTGACGCCGCAGATCATCAATTTCCTTTCGCAGTGTGTTTTCATCATTCTGCAAAGCGTATATGATCTCAATCAGCCCTCCATGGTTCATTCTCCGTAAATCTTTATCTGCCATGCCTGATCTCTCCGCCTTTTCTCTCGTATTTTTGCTGCTTCTTCTTTTGATGCCGCTTCTTTTACCGCTTTCGCCGCATCCGCTTTTGCCGCTTTTCGCTGTTTCTGTAATCTCCGCTCCTCTTTCTCTGCTTTTCATCCGTATCCTCTGAATGAGCGGAACGTCTTCAAAAACAGCCCGTCAACAGGAACAGTAACTGCGTTCGACCTGAATCGTAAAGGACAAATTATTTTTCGTTCTCTTTAATTTACCACATTCACCCCCTCTTATTCAAGATATTTAACAAAAAACATAGGATGTTTTTGAAATTTTTGCATTTTTTTGACAAAAGCCTCTCATTTATTGTACTCGTACATTTTTATCCGGCTCAGGTCAATTTCATACTTTGCCGTCTGATACCCCTCATTCTTCCAGTATCTGATCTCCACCACATTCTCCTCGGGCAGATACCATGTCAGACAAGAGCCAAGCCAGTTTGAATCTGGCTCTTCCGTCAGCAGCCCATCAAGGCCTCCGACCAGAACTTTCTCTCCATCCCACTGATAGACAACAGCAACCTGCACGCCGTCGCTGTATATTTCATTGCAGATCAGCTCCGTGACACCGTCGCCGTCCACATCCAGAATGTACTCATCAGAGTCACCATATCCGCCTCCCTCCCCCAGGAGCAGGCATTCCCCATCCAGGATTCCAAAATAATAGCGGGTTGTGCAAAATCCCTCCTGTGTCGTATAAAAGACCAGAAAGGTCTGCATGCTCATCATCTCGCCCACTCTCTGCAGAATAACGCCGGAGGAAGCCAGCTTTGCCAGCTCCAGAATCTTTGTCTCCTGCCCGGTTTCCGGGTCTGTGACGGTGATCTGCCAGGAGGAATCCGGCTCCAGATCCTTGATGGATACTTCAAATCCATCCACGGTGATGGTCTGGTAAATCTGAGGTTCCCCGGCGGACTGACCGGTTTGTGTGTTTTCGGTTGGCTCGGAACCATCATCGGAAGCTGCCGGATTTTCCGCCGCATCGCCACCAGAGCCTGTTACATGTCCTTCTGCCCCGTTGTCAGAATCCGCTATGCTTTGCTCCATATTGTTGCCAGAATCCGCCGAACTCTCCGTTTCGTCAACAGCGCTGATCGCCGATTTTCCCTCTCCTTCTCCCGGAGATGTGACAAACAGCGCAATTACGGCAGCAACGATCACCACGCTGACGGCGGCAATCCCTGCGGTCATTTTTCTCGTCTTCATAATCGCTGTGATTCTCTCTTCCACTGAGCCTTTGCTGAAATGATTGTAAAAAGGCAGAAGGCCGCTCTTTTTCGTCTCCATGCCGATCAGCACCATGGAATACTCCTTCCGCGAGGTCTCCCCAAAGGAGCGGATCACCCGCTCGTCGCAGGCAAGTTCGATGTCCCTGTTAAAGAAAAAATACATGACCCACACCAGCGGGTTAAACCAGTGAACGCAGAGCGCCAGAACACAGACCAGTTTTCTGACAGCGTCAAACCGACGGATATGCATACACTCATGAGTAAAAATATATTCCAATCCTCTTATGTCCTTCCAGTTCGTCTCTTTGGGCATGAGAATCGCAGGGCGGATGATCCCATAGGTCAGCGGCGCTGAAATCAGATCCGACTGTCTGACGGACACCGATCGGCCCTGCCAGTGCCTGCCAAACCACTGTTGCGCGAATTCATTCTGAACCGGCAGGGAAAAGGAGAATTTCAGGCGGCTTCGCTCATAGGAAACTGCAAAGAAAGCGGCGCTGGACAGCATCCCGGCAAGCCAGATTGCCGTCCACAGGGAAACGGAAGAGAAGGCATTTCCCCGATCAGTTTCATTTTCACTCTCCAATGCGACATCCGGGCTTACCCCGGAATCACTGTCTGACATTATATCCGAATTTATAAGGAAGGCTGCATCGGGCGTCTGTTCGGTATTTGTCCCGGATGCATTTGATATTTCCTCCAGCACAGTTTCCACCCTGCTCTGACCAAGCAGCGTGTACACACTTGTCACCGAGGAAAAGGAAAACGGAAGCAGCAGCCTTAAAATCACAATCTCCCATAAAATCACGAAAGTCATTTTGGGCAGTCTGTTGACCGCCACAGCCCTGATTCCCATGATTACCAGAATCAGCACTGCCCCGCTCAGGCTCATTTGCAATAAACTCATAGATACCCCCTGTTCTGAATATAGCAATTATTCCGGTTATTTCGATACTCCCGGCTCTCCCGATTATTCTGGTACTTCCAACTGTTCCGGCCATTCCATCTCTACCGATTATTCCAGCTCTTCCACAATCTGCTTCAGCTTCTCAATCTGTTCCGCCGACAGCTTTTTCCTCCCAAGGAGCGCCGCAAACAGCTTATCCTCAGAGCCATCATAAATCCTGTTAAT
>JAJPYH010000011.1 GCA_021205045.1 Lachnospiraceae bacterium
GTCCCAAAAAACGGACTTAAAGGCTTAACGACCCAATTACTGACTAACACCAATTAAAATTATGATTGAGAAGCTACACTAACCTTGAACACACGCTGATGCTTCCACCATCATCCCTGAACCTCAGTTCTCTTCCCCATTGCATTATAATTTAAGCGAGTGCTTCTGTAAAGACCGGAATCTTCTCAAAGAAAGACGCCAGCAGCTGCACTGGCGTCTTTCAGTTTATTTTGTTTTGATGTTTATCAATAGGCGTTTTAAATACCAGGCTGCTACAGTCCCCCCCCCAGACAACAGAGTCTCTGGCATAAGGCCAGTTAACAGATTATCCTCTATAACAGCCAAACTATTATCGAAATGTCGAGAGAATTTGCACTTTGATTTCTGATTGCCACATAATAGGTTCCGGCCGTATCTATAGTAAAATCATGTTGACTTGCCGGGTCTGAATGATATGTAACATACCGGAACAGCCCATCCGTAGTTATGATCCCATAATCAATCACTGCGTTCGAATCATCAGAAGAAATGATCAGACGTATGACATCCCCTTTATTGAGATTAAACCCCGTGTTGTCCTTTTGAACCACACCCGATTCAGCATCACTAACCGTAAATACATAATTACTGCCTGTTAATACGCTATAATCCGATACAGGAAGCACTTCCACCTGATCCATATTAATCTGTTCTATCTGCTCTGTCAGCTCCTGGCCTCCAATCCCTGCAGTATCTATCTCTATCTGTTCTTCGATCAGCGTTGCATTTAGCAATTCGCCATCGAGTCCGTATATTACTTCTGCCGACACAACTGACGCCTGTGTCATCAATACTATACCGGCAATGGATAATACCACAGTCAAAGCTCTGAAATGCTTTTTATCTTTAAATAGCTTCATATAATTAATCCTTTCTTTTATTTCCCGCACGCTATCTGACAGACATACTCCATTGCCAGCCGCTTTATCCAAATCACAGAATTGCAAAACTGTAGAATAATACTCTTTCTGTGAACATCCTGGCAAATCTTTCAGGCTGTGAATGTCACAGGAAATCTCACTCCACAGACAGACCTCTTTACGCCACTTATAGACAACAGGATTAAACCACTGAAACAGACATATCATATTACAAACAGAATTCCAAAACAGATCCCTGGCAATGATATGATTCATTTCATGTGCCAGGCAAATGTTCAATACCTGCTGATCTACTATCTCCTGCGGCAAAAGAATCCGATTTCCATGCACAACCATGGGTGTACTGCTGAAGGGCCATTTATAAACCTTTACACCTTTACCATATCCGTTTATTCCTCTGACTTTATCCAGTGTTTCTGTTTCTGCGCCCGATATTTCAGTCGCGAATACTAATGCTTTATCAATTTGTGCCCGTCCATAAAGCAGTCGAATACTGTAATACATAATGCCAAGCAACCATATCATTAATAAAAGCATAAAGGCTATTCTGACGCTTCTTTGTGAACCTGCCGTAAGCTGAACTGTAACGATCCTTCCATTATAAAATCCAAACAATTTATAAACCGAACGCAGGACTCCCACAGGGAAAACATACGCAGCTGCATTTAATCGGAGAAGCCGGTTTACTTCCAAAAGCCGCCCATTCGCAGAAAGTATTTTCCTGCAAATATTCCAAACCAGAAACATAATATTTCCGCAAACAGCCGAAACCAGAATACTATACAGAGTTATTGTTATGAGCAGCTCCTTCCAATTCATCAATCATCTCCCTAAGCCCTTTCAGGTCTTCATCTGATATCTTCTTCCCTCTTCTTAATGCAGCAATGAGTTTACCTGACGTTCCACCAGCCCAGAAATCGGCCATTCTTTCCATTTCATACTGAAGGTACTCCTCCTCTGAAATCAATATCTCATAGGTGTAAACCTTTCCATTCCTCTCCATTTTTAAAAACCCCTTATTTACCAGGTGGGTGAGGAATGTTGAGACTGTGGTTAATTTCCAGTCACTTCCGTACCGTTCATTTGCCCGGCGGGCGATCTCAGAAGAAGTTATTTTCTCCTCAGAATCCCACAGGCATTTCATTACTCGCGTTTCCTTTGATGTCAGACTTTGCATAGCTGGTCTCCTTTCTTTTTGATAATTATATTCTATAAAGATGATAATTCATCTTTATAGGCAGTTCCTATTTCTAACAAAACAATGTATTGTAATAAAGACGATATATAAACCAATAAGGTGGTAAAAATGTCCCATTCCAGAAAGATTAAAGAAGAACATCGTTATGTCTATCAGCAAATTGCACATAACATTAATTATTTTAAGCGTATCAGAGGGCTGTCAACGGAACAACTCGCGGAAAAAGCAAATATGAGTGTTTCCCACCTGACTGCCTTAGAATCTCCCGGTTCCTTGAAAGATTTTTCCTTTGAAATACTGCTTGATATCGCTGATGCACTCGAAGTCTCAATTGTAGAGCTTGTCAAAGAATTAAAGTAGTTATTATCCGTTAGCCAGGATGATAATACCGCATCAATTGGAGACTGTTTAATTTTCTCCAATGATACAAAGTCTGCCTCGATACACCCATGCGACAGGCTATTTCTTTTTCAGAATATCCGTATATTCTATATGAAATATAGTCTTTCCTTCTCCGGGGAAGCGTTTCTAATGCCGTCTCCAGATCTACCAAAGTCTCAGACAATTCAAGTTGCCAATCATCTATTGTTATCGGTAAGTCATACAGGTTTTCAAAACGCATAAAACATTTTTCGGCAGTTGCTCTTCGATTCATAGCCAAAATCTCGTATGACATGCATATCTTGAAACAAACCAGGCATTGGCCGATATCCTCAATTCTCCTCATTTTATATATACACCTGATTAAGGAAAGGCAGAGTTCCTGACATGCATCTTCATATTCGATGCATTGAACATGCGAAGCATATTTTTTTATCAGTGGATTTATGTCAGTCAGTACACGCTCCAACGCATTTTTATCCTTATTCTTTGCCAAACGTACATT
>JAJPYH010000221.1:0-722 GCA_021205045.1 Lachnospiraceae bacterium
AAGAGCCGGTATTGAAAAGCTGGTACATCTGACCCCGCAGACGGCACGGCTCATTACTGACGGAACAGAAAAGATCATTCCAGCAGAGGAAGTCCCTGTGGATGCTCTGCTCCGTGTCCTTCCAGGAGAAACGGTTCCCGTGGATGGCGTGATTATCTTAGGACAGACTTCTGTCAATCAAGCCGTTATGACCGGTGAGTCTCTGCCGGTAGACAAGACGGTAGGTGATGAAGTATCCAGCGGCACGGTAAACCAGTTCGGTGCTTTTGAAATGCGGGCGACAAAGGTCGGTGAAGACAGCTCTATTCAGAGAATGATTCGGTTGGTGCAGTCGGCTGATGCAGGGAAAGCGAAAATCGTAGGTGTGGCTGATCGCTGGGCTACTTGGATTGTTGTGATTGCTCTCTCTGCCGCTGCTTTAACGTGGCTCATTAGCGGAGAGATCCTCCGTGCGGTGACGATATTGGTTGTGTTTTGCCCGTGTGCATTGGTGCTTGCTACCCCTACAGCAATCATGGCGGCAATCGGAAATGCCACAAAGCATGGCTTTTTGGTACGAGAAGGCGATGCACTGGAAAGGCTTGCTTCTGTCACAAAAATTACCTTTGACAAAACAGGTACGCTAACTTATGGAACACCGCAGGTTATTGATGTCGTAAGTATTATTGACGAAATGTCCGATATCGAATTATATCATTTTTGCGCATCGGCAGAACAATTTT
>JAJPYH010000221.1:732-1869 GCA_021205045.1 Lachnospiraceae bacterium
ATAATACGCTTCTTCTTCCTTGTGAAAAGTTTCAGATGCTGCCGGGGCGCGGTGTCTGCGCCGAGGTAAGTGGGAAAAAAATCCTTGCGGGCAATCTGGAAATGCTCACAGAAAAAAAAGATAAACGTGCCAGATGCGTTGCTTACGCAGACGGGTCAATATCTTTCGCAAGGCTGTACGATTACTTATCTTGCGGTATCCGGACAGTTCAGTGGATATATCGTCCTTTCGGACACGGTGCGGGAGGAAAGCGTCGGTATGATTGACGCACTGAAGGGTCTGAATGTACAGCCTGTCCTTTTGACGGGTGACAACAAGAGGGCTGCTTCTGCCATAGCTGGTCAACTTCATATTGATGAAGTCCATGCAGAATGTTTACCGGAAGATAAATTGAAGTGGATTGATGATTATCAAAAGAAAGGCGAGACAATCTGCATGATTGGCGATGGCGTAAATGATGCTCCTGCACTCAAAAAAGCGAATGTCGGTATTGCAATGGGCAGCGTAGTCAGCGACATTGCAGTCGATGCAGCGGACATCGCTTTAGTGGATGATGAAGTAAAAGAACTTCCTCATTTGATTGCCTTGTCCAAACGCATGATGACGACAATTAAGCTGAATATGACATTCTCCATGACGCTTAATTTTATCGCAATCATTCTTGCAATCATAGGAACATTAAATCCGGTTATCGGTGCGCTGGTACATAACACTGGATCAGTTTTAGTGATTATAAATTCATCACTGTTGTTGAAATGGAGGAAAAAATAATGGTCGTTAGTATTATTGGAGCAATCATAGGGGCTCTGATCGCAGCATTTGGTTTGTACTATCTGTTTAAGGAATGGAAAGACCCTGAATCAAAAAAGATTTATGGTATCGTTAGTGGCATTGGTGGAGTGATTTTTATTGCTATGTTTATAAAGTTATTGGTAGAACTAATGTAAAAGCACACAGGTCATAAATGCAGTAGTGCCCATCGGAGAGATTTAGTTTCTCTGATGGGCATTATTTTTATAATAGCGATGCTTTTCTCATTACAACAATAAAATATTGTTAATTTTCTGTGAACTCTTTGCCTTTTTAGGGACAAAATACACTTTTTACGTCCCCATAATAGATATAGAAACAAATTTT
>JAJPYH010000221.1:1879-2440 GCA_021205045.1 Lachnospiraceae bacterium
CTGTATTTATGAGATCGAATAACTAGCTTTCTCTCACTCAAAGCCTTTACCTCCTGTCCATCTGTCATACATTATACTACACCAGTATTCCCAAAGCAATTATTGTAAAGTTTTTTCTATCGTTTGGGGACAAAATGCACTTTTTCCGTCCCCATAATAGATATAGAAACAAATTTTTTTAACGAGTTGGGGCTGTATCCGTCCCCATCTATAAAGTAGGAGGAGGTTTCAAAACAAGATGTGAGTTACTCCGATATTTGAATTACCCGGATATCGGGATAATGTGAGCAAGTATCGCCTCTTTTAACATTAACTCATTTTCATGGTTATGTTACAGAGGCAACTTGTTGGGGATTGCGTTTCCCCAAGCCCTCGCGGCAGCTTCGCTGCGGTGGCTGCATGCAGCCACAGTTTTGACCGGAACCATCCGGCCAAAGGGAAATGTTTTCATCTGAAATTTATTATTTTTCACAGAGACAACCCAACAGGGAGGAGGTTTCCCAGAGCAGAACCAAGAGAACATTTCTAAAAAAAATGATGTCTACCAGAGAAAAAATTTTT
>JAJPYH010000221.1:2450-2999 GCA_021205045.1 Lachnospiraceae bacterium
CAACGCCGGGAAGGAGGAAAATGGAAGAAACTTATCTTTATGAACCAATTGATCTGGAAGAATGCTTCGATCCGGTCTTTGAACCGCCGGAAGATTTTTTAGAGGAATGCCAAAAATATCATGACGAAAATCCGTCACCGTTTACCACTGTCGTGGAACGGAAGATCGGGAACACATGGTATCGGATTGAGGCGATATGCGACGGGACGGAGCGGCTGATCAAAAAAGTAAAGCGGCTGATTTTTGAAGACAAAGGAGAAATTTGCTAATGACTCACGAGGAAAATTCTGCTACAATAGAGCCATGCACTACGGTACTGTCAGCTGACCCATCTCAGAAGGAGGATCAAAAAATGGATCAGCAGAAAATCACAATCCTGTACTGCCGCCTTTCCAACGAGGATTCGGCAGACGGGGAATCAAACAGTATCGCAAATCAGAGAACCGTTTTAAGCAGATACGCAGCAGATCAGGGATTTACCAATATCAAAATACTGGTGGACGACGGTTATACGGGGACGAACTTCAACAGGCCGGCAGTGAAAGAAGG
>JAJPYH010000220.1 GCA_021205045.1 Lachnospiraceae bacterium
TCGTAGGTTTTGCAAGCCTTTATTTGCGGGCATTTGGAACATCGAATTTAATTCTTGAGGATGATATAATCAGGAGTTTCAAAGAAATTTGTACTGTGGTTGAATTGACGTAGAGGTAGGATCATTCATTTACGGCTATGAGAAATTGAATGTGGCTACCCAAAATATAGCAGGAGGATTATAAAATGGAAGAAAAAGATGGAACTCAAAAGTGGAAGTATACTGTCTCGCCGATCTACTACGTAGAGGATCCACAGCAAAAGATCAGTCCAATCGAAGAGCTGAATGAGCTTGTTTGCCCGCTCTATTATATGGACGGTCGGGATGGTCGAGATTTAAGGCGCTCCACAAGTAGTCCCAAAGAAGTTACGGAGACGAAAAATGTCATTCAGGAGGGCGAGATTGTAAGGGAAGCATATACTCCTCACAATCCTGGAAAGAATATTTCTCAGCCAACATTTGAAAAGCAGGAACCGATTGCCAACTATCAGGTCAGACCTCTCTTGATAAAACAGGCAGTGGACTATAAAGGGAATATGGTCGCCGGGAAAAGCGTGGTTGAGGCGGAAATAATAATGGTGTTAGTCCGGATTTGGGTCGGTGGCCTAATATCTGGCTTTCAGAAATACCAGTATAGTATGCCCTGAATATAGAACTTTGGCCAAAACGACCCGTTTACGGACTAACACCATAATAATTAATACAGGTTGCAGGATGATCCGCAACAGGTTCACTATTCCTTGGGATAAAATTGGAAACCTTGCGAGTATCATCAGCAAACGTTTTCCTCGGGCAATATTGTACGACAAATCTCTCGGAAGTCAAGTGGAAACGGAATTTCGCAAAAATTTGGTTAACGTTGAGGAAGTTATCGTTTTTCTCGATTATCTCAAAGTGTTTGATGGATTTGAAGAGGGCGATTTCCTGTATCTTTTGACTGTCCATCCATACGTCAAAATTAAAAATTGGATACAAATGGGTGGAGGTCAGTTTGTATATGATGAGAAGGCCACCACTTCGATTACCTGGCCTCAGACATCCAGCGCGCACTGGGCCTTGGCCGCACTAAAACCTATGAATTTCTGGAGCAGGTATCAAAGCAGGAAAATCCACCCTTCCGGGTCATCCGAATTGGTGCTTCTGTAAGGGTGCCGAAGAAATCGTTTGATGACTGGCTGAATGCGGTGTGCGATAAGTGAAGGATTAACTGCGAGCGATAACGAAAAAGGAAGGAGGTGAGCTCAATGGCACATCAAAAAAGCATAGCCTTTTATGAATCCGGCAGCTGGTACCATCGCGTAAAGCTGCTACAGGCGGATGGCACTACTAAATATTCCAAGAAAGGCGGCTTCGCAACCGCAGAAGAAGCTGAAAAAAGCTACCGACAGTGCGAGGAAGCATACAAGCGTGCTTATCGGGCTCACCATGCTTCCCCGGCGGTAAATTTTGAGCTGAAAGATTATCTTGTATTCTGGTTAGATGAGATATACAGCGCGAGGGTGGAGAACACCTCTAAGATGCTTGCGTCTTATGTAATCTATGATCTTTTGCTGCCCAATATGACGCAGGGGATGAAGCTACGTTATGTGAATGCGGAATATCTGAATGCGTTATTAAAGACGGTATCAAAAGCGACAGAATCTGCCGGGAATAAGGCAAGAGAACTCTTAAACATTGCGCTGAAAGACGCAGTGACCATGGGTTATATTCCCAGGAATCCCGTGCCTGATACCAAACCATATCAGCGGACAAAACCGAAGATCACAGTGCTCAGTAAGGATAAGCTTCGCTTCTTTTTGGAGAAGGCGTCTGAGAATAACTGGTATCTGGAAATACTGCTGGGCCTGTTTATGGGTCTTAGAAAAGGAGAAATCAGTGGCCTGAAATACAGTGACTTTAATATGGATAATCGAACTGTCAGGATAGAACGACAGATTACTTCTAACCCAATTGTTCCCAAAGGACAGTTTAAGATTTCAGAGTATCAGGTCATCGAAAAAGCGCCAAAGACGCCTAACAGTATTCGAACCTTAAGGGTGCCGGAGGCGATTATGTTTCCCTGAATTATGCTGTTTCATGTAAGCTGGTAAAATCCAATCCTGCGGATGGAATTCCTTTACCCAAGACGGTGGAATCTAAGCCGTACCACACCAGAAATATTGACACCGCCAAGACACTGAATATGGAACAGATACAGATGCTTCTGGAAGCCAGCAGGAATACTCCTATTCACATGCAGGTGCTTTTTAACGTGCTAATGGGACTGAGACGACAGGAAATCAATGCAGTAAAATACTCAGATGTGGATTATATTAACCGTACATTGTCAGTAGAGCGTCAGTTGGGAAAAGAATTAGATCGGCAGCCAAAGGGTTCGGGAAAGAAAACTTCGGCCAAAAGTGAACTGCGGTTAAAGACTCCTTCGAGCTATCGCATTCTTCCTATCCCGGATTATGTCTTTGAAGCAATCCTGAACGAGCGGGAGATATATGAAAGGAATAGAAAGAGACGAGGCAGCCAATTTTTGGATGCGGATTACATCTGCTGTTCTAATTACGGAAAGCCCAGGAGCAAAGACTTCCACTGGACATATTATAAAAATCTGCTGAACGAACTTGGTCTGCCAAATATCCGCTGGCATGATCTGAGGAGCACTTACTGCACGCTTCTGTTAAAAGAGGATTTCAACCCGAAGGCGGTATCTAAGCTGATGGGGCACTCTAAGGAAATTATAACCATGGACGTATATGGGGACAATGCCAATATTATTCCGGAGGAGATACCGGAACTGGAAAAGTATATGAGCGAGGTTCTCCCCAAAAGCTCTGGACAGGATGAGAATGGAAAGGAGGTCCTGGATACTGTAATTGATATAGATGATTTCCTGAATAACATAAATGCGCCTCAAGATTAGGAAAGCGCCGGCAATACAAATAAAATGGCGGGGATCCTGCACATTTCATTATGAAAGAGTTTAACAAATTGAGAAAAAGTGGTGTAACTTTGGAAGAATTCTGATATAATATGAAAAAATTTATAAGGAATTGAGTAGCGTATGGAGAAAGGAGGGCAGAATGAGAGCATATAGGGAAAGTAAGAGTATATCAACTCCTGAGAGTACAGGAACTACTATAAATAGAATAGTGCAGATATATTCCAGAGAAGCAGCCAAGATTTTCGGGGATAAACTGAGGGCCGTTATACTTTTCGGTTCGTATGCGAGAGGGGATTTTGATGAAGAAAGTGATATTGATTTAATGGTTTTGCTTGATCTGCCCAGAGAGCAGATAACCGATGCCAGAAAAAAGATGCGCATCATAGCTGATAAATTGGATATGGAATATAATTGTGTAATTTCTGCTGTTTTTCAGTCCTATGATTTTTATGAAGATTACAAATCAGCTTCACCGTTTTATCAGAATGTAGAAAGGGAGGGCATTCTCGTTGGATAAGAAAAGTGAATATGCCCGATATCGGCTGAACAGGGCAAAAGAGGAGTACGAGACGGCTGTTGATATGTTAGAGGGAAATCATTACAGGGCTGCAAATAATCGCGCCTATTATTCCATATTTCATGCCATGCGATCTGTTCTGGCATTTGATGGGTTTGACAGCAAGAAACACAGTGGAATTATTGCTTATTTTCGGAGAGAATATATCAAAACAGGAATATTCTCAGAAGAGCTGTCAGATATAATAGGGGCTTCATTTGAAATTCGGAATGCTTCAGATTATGATGATATGTATATTGTAACCAGGACAGAGGCGGAAGAACAGATTGAAAGAGCGAAGAAGTTCTACGCTGCTGTTGAGAAGTACGTTGTACAAAAATTAAAGGCTGAATGACAATAAAAAATGTAGCGTAACAAGAGGATAAAAAGTCCGTACAAACAAGAACAAATGTTCTTTCACGTATGGACTTTCTTTATGGAATATGGTACACTGAATGGCAGTTTTGAGACGTTTGCTCCACCTGATACGGATGTGTTCATACAGTCCGGGAAAACGGTTTTGGTGAACGAAATTCGTCAAAAGCCTATTTTTTCAAAAGCGGAGAATGTGTCTCGACGAATTTTTGCGCTATACACGAACTTTTTTACTATGAATTTCTAAAGTTTCTCATGAAAATTCGAGGTGATTTTTGTGCTGACAGAACAAAAACCTTTCATCCTTCACAGTGAATACCAGCCCACCGGCGACCAGCCCCAGGCCATCGCCGAACTGGTGGAGGGCTTCCAAAAAGGCAATCAATTCGAGACTTTGCTGGGGGTTACGGGCTCCGGCAAGACCTTCACCATGGCCAATGTGATCCAGGCATTGAATAAGCCCACTTTGGTCATTGCGCACAATAAAACCCTTGCGGCACAATTGTACGAGGAATTCAAGGAATTTTTCCCTGAGAACGCGGTGGAGTATTTTGTGAGCTACTATGATTACTACCAACCGGAGGCCTACGTGCCTTCCAGCGACACTTATATTGCCAAGGATTCCGCCATCAATGATGAGATCGACAAGCTCCGTTTGTCCGCCACGGCGGCGCTGACGGAACGCAGGGATGTGGTGGTGGTGGCCAGTGTGTCCTGTATTTATGGCTTGGGCAATCCGGATGAGTATGAGAATCTGGCGGTTTCCCTGCGGCCGGGGATGGTCAGGGACAGGAATGAGGTGCTGCGGGCGCTGGTGGATATCCAGTATACGAGAAATGAGATGGATCCGGAGCGCGGTACCTTCCGGGTCAGGGGGGATATTATCGAGGTCTGTCCGGCCAATGATGACGATACTCTGATCAGAATTGAGTTTTTCGGGGATGAGATTGACCGGATTGTGGAGGTGGACGCTCTCTCCGGCAGAGCGAAGAATGAGCTGCAGCATGTGATGATTTTCCCGGCGTCGGCCTATGTAACCTCGCCGGACAAGATCGGGCTGGCCTGCGACAATATTGAACTGGAGCTGGAGGAGCGGGTGCGGTATTTCAAGGGGCAGGACAAGCTGATCGAGGCCCAGCGTATCGCGGAGAGGACCAATTATGATGTGGAAATGCTGCGGGAGACGGGTTTTTGCTCCGGCATTGAGAATTATTCCCGGCAGTTGAACTTCATGGAGGCGGGACAGCCGCCCTATACTCTGATGGATTATTTTAAAGATGATTTTCTGATCATCATTGATGAGTCTCATATGACCATTCCGCAGATTCGGGGAATGTATTTCGGGGATCGTTCCCGCAAGACCACGCTGGTGGATTATGGATTTCGTCTGCCCTCGGCTCTGGACAACCGCCCCTTGAATTTTGAGGAATTTGAAAGTAAAATAGACCAGATGCTTTTTGTGTCCGCCACGCCCAGTGATTACGAGGCGGAGCATGAGCTTTTGCGCGCGGAGCAGGTGATCCGGCCTACCGGGCTCCTGGACCCGGAGATCAGCGTGCGCCCGGTGGAAGGACAGATCGATGATCTGCTGGCGGAGATCAAAAAGGAGACCGCCGGGGGACACAAGGTTATGATCACTACGCTGACCAAGCATATGGCGGAGGATCTGACGGATTATCTCAAGGAGGTGGGCGTTCGTGTCCGCTATCTGCATTCCGATATTGATACGCTGGAGCGCAGTGAGATAATCCGGGATATGCGTCTGGATGTTTTCGATGTGCTGGTGGGCATTAATCTGCTGCGGGAGGGTCTGGATATCCCGGAGATCACCCTGGTGGCAATCCTCGATGCGGATAAGGAGGGCTTCCTGCGCTCTGAAACCTCGTTGATTCAGACAGTGGGCCGGGCGGCCAGAAATGCGGAAGGCCATGTGATCATGTATGCGGACAATATGACTGAGTCCATGGCGAAGGCCATTGAGGAGACCAACCGCCGCCGGAGCATTCAGCAGGCCTACAACGAGGAGCACGGCATTACGCCCCAGACCATCAAAAAGAACGTCCGCGACCTGATCCGGGTCAGCACCAGCCTGACGAAGAAGAAGCCGGCGGAGGAGAAGGACCCTGAGCTGATGACGGAGCAGGAGCTGGAGAAGTATATCGGCGACGTGCAGAAGCGCATGAAGAAGGCTGCCGCGGAGCTGAACTTCGAGCAGGCGGCAGAACTGCGTGACCAGATGGTGTCACTGAAGAAAATCTTATTAAAAATGCAGGACGAGAAATAAGAGCTTTGCAACGAATGATGGCTGAAGAGAGAAGCGCCGCGGTTCGGAGAAATCGTTACAGCCTGGAGGACCCATGAGAAGGCTGAATAACTTCTTTTATTTGAAAAAGCAGCAGAAATCACTGCAGAGATCACAGAACAGAATACAATAAGTCAGCAGGAGTTATATAAAATAATATGAGTGAAACAACAAAAATGCGTCCCAGAGAATACATCAAAATCCGCGGGGCCAATGAGCATAATCTGAAAAATATTGACGTGGACATCCCCCGCAATGAGCTGGTGGTGCTGACCGGGCTTTCCGGCTCCGGCAAGTCTTCCCTGGCCTTTGACACGATTTACGCGGAGGGTCAGCGCCGCTATATGGAATCGCTGTCTTCCTACGCCCGTATGTTTTTAGGGCAGATGGAGAAGCCCAATGTGGAGTCCATCGAGGGACTTTCCCCGGCCATTTCCATTGATCAGAAATCCACCAACCGCAACCCCCGTTCCACGGTGGGCACTGTGACAGAAATCTATGATTATTTTCGTTTGTTATATGCCAGAATCGGCACGCCTCACTGCCCCAACTGTGGCAGGACCATCAGCAAGCAGACGGTGGATCAGATGGTGGACCAGGTCATGGCGCTGCCTCAGGGCACCCGGCTGCAGCTTCTGGCTCCCATTGTCCGGGGGCGCAAGGGTATGCATGAGAAGGTGCTGGAGAAAGCCAGGAGGAGCGGTTATGTGCGGGTGCGCATTGATGGCAATCTGTACGAGCTTTCCGAAGATATTTCTCTGGACAAAAATATCAAGCACAATATTGAAGTGATAGTGGATCGGCTGGTGGTAAAGGAGGGTATCCAATCCCGGCTTTCGGATTCTATTGAGAATGCCCTGTCCCTGTCAGGCGGACTTTTGCTGATTGATGTGATTGGAGGAGAGACCATCACCTGCTCTCAGAGCTTTTCCTGTCCGGAGTGCGGAACCAGCGTCAGTGAGATCGAGCCCAGAAGCTTTTCCTTTAATAACCCCTTTGGCGCCTGCCCGGAGTGCGCGGGCCTGGGCTATAAGATGGAATTTGATGTGGATCTGATGATCCCGGACAGAAGTCTTTCCATTCATCAGGGGGCCATTCAGGCCATGGGCTGGCAGTCCTCCTCCCAGCCGGGGAGCTTTACCTATGCCACACTGACGGCGCTGGCGAAGGAATTTCAGTTCAGCCTGGATACACCTTTTGAGGAACTGTCTGAGGAGGTGCAGGAGGTGCTGATTCACGGCACGGATCGGAAAGTGGACGTGTATTACGAGGGTCAGCGGGGAAAGGGAGTCTATCCCATTGCTTTCGAGGGTCTGATCAGAAATGAGGAGCGCCGCTATCGTGAGACCTCCTCTGACGTCATGAAGGCCGAATATGAAACCTTTATGCGCATCACCCCCTGCAAGGCCTGCAAGGGCATGAGGCTTAAAAAAGAATCCCTGGCGGTGACAGTGGGCGACAAAAACATTTATGAAATGACATCTCTTTCCATCAAGGATCTGTATGATTTCCTGCAGGAGCTGAAGCTGACAAAGCAGCAGCTTCTGATTGGGGATCAGATTTTAAGGGAAATCAGGAACCGCGTGGGATTTTTAAAGGAGGTGGGCCTGGAATATCTGTCTCTGTCCCGTGCCACCGGCACTCTGTCCGGCGGCGAGGCTCAGCGTATCCGGCTGGCGACTCAGATCGGATCCGGCCTGGTGGGCGTCTGCTATATTCTGGATGAGCCCAGCATCGGTCTGCACCAGAGGGACAACAATAAATTGCTGGGCGCCCTGTGCAATCTGCGGGATCTGGGCAATACTCTGATTGTGGTGGAGCACGATGAGGATACCATGTGGGCGGCGGATTATATCGTGGATATTGGCCCCGGCGCCGGGGAACACGGCGGTGAGGTGGTTGCCCAGGGAACGGCCCGGGAAATCTGTGAGAATCCGGCTTCCATTACCGGACAGTATCTGAGCGGAAAGTTGTCCATTCCTGTCCCGGAAACCCGCAGGAGTCCGCAGGGCTGGCTGCATATCAAAGGCGCGGCGGAGAATAATTTAAAAAATATCAACGTGGACATTCCGCTGGGTGTGTTTACCTGCGTCACCGGCGTCAGCGGTTCGGGCAAATCCTCTCTGATCAACGAGGTGCTGTACAAGGTGCTGGCCAGGAAGTTAAATCGTGCCCGCACCATTCCGGGCAAATATAAGAGCATTCAGGGGATGGAGCAGTTGGACAAGGTGATCGCCATCGACCAGTCGCCCATCGGACGTACGCCCCGCTCCAATCCAGCCACCTATACCGGCGTTTTTGACCAGATCCGGGATCTGTTTGCAGGAACGGCTGACGCCAAGGCCAGAGGCTATGGCAAGGGTCGTTTCAGCTTTAATGTGAAGGGCGGCCGCTGTGAGGCCTGTGCCGGAGACGGGATTATCAAAATTGAGATGCACTTCCTGCCGGATGTATACGTGCCCTGCGAGGTCTGCGGCGGCAGACGCTATAACAGGGAGACGCTGGAGGTCAAATATAAGGGAAAGAATATCTATGATGTGTTGGAGATGACGGTGGAGGAGGCGGTACACTTCTTTTCTGCGGTGCCCTCCATCCGACGCAAAATCGAGACACTCAATGATGTGGGCCTTTCCTATATTAAACTGGGGCAGCCCTCCACCACTCTGTCCGGCGGAGAAGCGCAGCGCATCAAGCTGGCGGCGGAGCTGTCGAGGAAGAGCACAGGTAAGACCATTTATATTCTGGATGAGCCGACGACCGGGCTCCATTTCGCGGATGTACACAAGCTGACGGAGATATTACAGCGGCTGGCTGACGGCGGGAATACGGTGATAGTCATTGAGCACAATCTGGATGTGATCAAGACCGCAGACTATATTATTGACATGGGGCCGGAGGGCGGCGACGGCGGCGGCACGGTGATTGCGAAGGGAACCCCGGAGGAGGTGGCGCAGAATCCGGCATCCTATACGGGAGTTTATATCAAGAAGATGCTAGCGCACCGTCTTAATCATAATTTTAATTAAAGCACTGCCTATGCCGCCATCCGCTGCGTTGTTGTCAGTCAGCGTAGCCCGCTACGCCTCCTTCCTCCGCCTTGCGGAATGACGACATATTCAGCACTTAAATTAAAAAATGATTGAGACGGTACACTTGAGAGAGCCGGACGCCTGTGATAAAGAGGACGGAAAAATTGGCTGAAAAATTTGTGAATCTCCTTTTTTCGCTCTTGCACTTCCGGGCAATCTGCTTTATGATGGTAGCAGGCAAAATTTCTGATAAAAATGCTGTCAACAGCCAGGAGAATAAGGATACGCTGTGTGCCGGCGGCAGCGGCGCGGGGGAAGGTGCATCAACCTGTAAATCCGGCTGTCCGGATGGCGGACGTGTTTTTTATACATGCGGATGCCTGTTTCAGCAGGCATGGATTTCAGAAAACAGAATTAAGGCAGTGTTCAGGATCAGTGAAGGAGGAAGTGGACCGTGGCATATAGTGATATTGGAATAGATTTAGGTACAGCTAGTATTTTGGTATATATTAAGGGAAAGGGCGTGGTGCTTAAGGAGCCAAGCGTTGTGGCGTTTGACAGAGATACCAATACCATCAAGGCGATCGGTGAGAACGCGCGCCTGATGCTCGGCCGCACGCCGGGCAATATTGTGGCGGTTCGCCCCCTGCGTCAGGGAGTCATTTCTGATTACAGGGTGACGGAGCAGATGATGGAGCATTTCATCAGAAAGGCCATCGGCCGCAGAACCTTCCGCAAGCCCCGCATCGCGGTGTGTGTTCCCAGCGGAGTTACTGAGGTGGAGAAAAAGGCAGTGGAGGACGCCGCGTATCAGGCAGGAGCCAGAGAGGTTTAAATTATTGAGGAGCCAATTGCGGCGGCCATCGGCGCGGGCATTGATATTTCCAGACCCTGCGGCAATCTGATCGTGGATATCGGCGGCGGCACCTCGGACATTGCCGTGATTTCCCTGGGAGGCAGCGTGGTCAGCGCGTCCATCAAGGTGGCCGGGGATGATTTTGACGAGGCCCTGGTCAGATACCTGAGAAAGAAACACAACCTTCTGGTGGGCGACAGAAGCGCCGAGAATTTAAAGATTAAGGTGAGCACCTGCTGGCGCAGCGGCGAGGAAGAATTCATGGATGTCCGCGGCAGAGACCTGGTGACCGGCCTTCCCAAGACCATCTCCGTCTCTTCCTTTGAGACAGAGGAGGCTCTGCGCGATACGGTCAATCAGATCGTGGAGACCATTCACAGCGTGCTGGAGAAGACCCCGCCGGAGCTGGCGGCGGATATTTCGGACAGGGGAATTGTGCTGACCGGCGGCGGCGCCATGCTGCGGGGACTGGAGGAACTGATCCACGACAGGACGGGGATCAACACGGTTACCGCAGAGGATCCCATGACCTGTGTAGCCATCGGCACCGGCAAGTACATTGAGTCTCTTTCCGGCTTTGGCGAGGATAATTAAGAAGAAGGATGAAATGAAAAGGACAAGGGGGTTGTCGCCGACAGTCTGCGTCTGAGGAGGAAGCTCGGATACGGACCGCCGGACAGCCCCTGCTTTATGAATGCATGGATGTTATCAGAGGATATGTGGAGCATATCATTTTCCAGAACAGCGAAAATGGCTATACGGTGTTGAACCTGGTCAGCGAGGGGGATGAGATCACCTGCGTGGGGACGCTGAAAGGGCTGACCGCGGGAGAGACCATTGAGGCCAGGGGAGAGGAGGTTGCCCATCCTGTCTATGGAAGCCAGTTTAAGATATCATCTTATCAGGTCGTTGTGCCTGAGGACAGGGAGAGCATGCGGCGGTATCTGGCCAGCGGCGCTGTCAAAGGCATAGGGGCCGCCCTGGCGGAGCGGATCGTCGGCAGATTTGGGGACGATACCTTCCGCATTATGGAGGAGGAGCCGGAGCGCCTGGCGGAGATTAAGGGGATCAGCGAGCGGATGGCTCAGGAAATTTCCGCCCAGATGGAGGAAAAAAAGGAGCTTCGTTCGGCCCTGGTGTACCTGCAGCAATACGGCATCAGCAATACCCTGGCTGTCAGAATATATGAAACCTATCAGAGCGGGATTTATCAGCTGATGCAGACCAACCCCTATCGTCTGGCGGAGGATATTGACGGTATTGGCTTTAAAATGGCGGATGACATCGCGGCCAGAGCGGGAATTCAGGCGGATTCTGATTATCGCATCGCCAGCGGCGTACTGTATGTGCTGACGCAGGCCCAGCAGGAAGGGCATGTTTATCTTCCGTCAGATCTTCTTCTGAACCGGGCGGAGCAGTTGCTGGCGGTGCCTGCCTCATCCATTGAGCCGGTTTTGTCCAATATGATGATGGACAAAAAGCTGGTGCTCAAAAGGCAGGGGGAGCAGACCCTTGTCTATACGGCCAGATATTATTATCTGGAGTTAAACTGCGCCCGTATGCTTCATGACCTGAACGAGGCGGTGGAGATGACGGACACTTCAGCGGAGGCCGTCCTGGAAAAGGAAATCGACGCGATTGCTGCGGAGGTTTCCATTGAGCTTGACGAAATGCAGAAAAGAGCGGTGCTTACCAGCATCAAAAACGGCCTGTTTATTTTATCCGGAGGACCGGGTACGGGCAAGACCACCACAGTCAACATGATCCTGAAGTATTTTGAAAGGCAGGGAATGGATATTCTGCTGGCGGCGCCCACGGGAAGAGCCGCCAGGCGTCTGACGGAGGCTACGGGCTGCGAAGCCAGGACGATTCACAGGATGCTGGAGGTGAACGGGGCTGTGGAGGAGAGCGGCCGGGGTGCCCGCTTTGAGAAAAACAGGGACAATCCTCTGGAAGCGGATGTGGTGGTCATCGATGAGATGTCCATGGTGGATATTCATCTCTTTTACTCTCTGCTGCAGGCCATTGCCGTGGGAACCCGGCTGATTATGGTGGGGGATGTAGATCAGCTTCCCAGCGTGGGGCCGGGACAGGTGCTGCGAGACCTGATGAAGAGCGGCTGTTTTCCGGTGGTAACTCTGCGTCATATTTTCCGGCAGGCTCAGACCAGCGATATTGTGGTGAACGCCCATAAAATCAACGAGGGGCAGCCATTGATCTTAGACAATCACAGCAGAGATTTTTTCCTGCTGGAGCGCAAGGATGTCAATGTGATTTATAAGCACATGCTGCAGCTGATCACGCAGATGCTTCCCAAATATGTGAAGGCGGATCCTCTGGAGATTCAGGTGCTGACCCCCATGCGCAGGGGGCCTCTTGGTGTGGAGCAGCTCAATCAGGTGCTGCAGAGGTACATGAATCCGCCGGCTCCGGGCAAAAAGGAGCATCTGCAGGGCAACACCCTGTTCCGTGAAGGGGACAAGGTGATGCAGACAAAGAACAACTACCAGGCAGAATGGGAAATTCTGGGAAAATACAATATCCCGGTGGACAAGGGAATGGGTATTTTCAATGGTGATCTGGGACGTGTTCTGGAAATCCGGGAAACTGCAGGGCAGATGGTGGTGGAATTTGAGGAGGGAAAGAGAGTGACTTATCCCTTCGATCATCTGGAGGAGCTGGATCTGGCCTATGCGGTTACCATACACAAGTCTCAGGGCAGCGAGTATCCGGCGGTGGTGATGCCCCTTCTGGGCGGCCCCAGGATGCTCTTTAACCGCAATCTTCTTTACACCGGCGTGACAAGAGCGAAGAACTGTGTGGCCATTCTGGGCAGTTCCCGCTGTGTGCAGGAGATGATTCAGAATGTCAGCCAGCAGGAGAGGTATACTTCCCTGGATCTGAGAATCAGAGAGTGTGCCGCACAGGAGCCGGATCAGGATGATGAGGTAAAATTCTGAGGCAAAACATCGGCCTGAAAAAATAGGGCCGCCATTGAACAGCAGTCACCTGGAGAGGGAAAGGATGCTGTGACCATTATCAAAGAACTTTTATTTCCCAGAAGATGTCCGGTCTGTGACCGGCCCGCGCCCTGGGGAGAGGAAATCTGTCCGGGCTGCAGGGGAAAGCTTGTGTATCTGGGACACTCCTACTGCCTGAAGTGCGGCAAGGGACTTGCCAGAGAGGAGTGGGAGTATTGCGGGGATTGCCGCAGATTTCCGCATGCTTTTGACAGGGGACGATCTCTGTACAGCTATGAAAGCGCGGCCGGAGCCATTTTCCGTCTGAAATATCAAGGCCGGCAGGAGTATGCGGATTTCTTTGCGGAGGAATGGTACCGCAGGATGGCGGATACCATCGACGCATGGCAGATTGACATGATCGTGCCCGTCCCTCTGCATAAAAGCCGCAGGCGGCAGCGTGGCTACAATCAGGCGGAGCTTCTGGCAAAAGCCCTGGGCAGACGGACTGGTCTGCCGGTGAGTGCCAAATGTGTGGTCAGAAGCAGAAAAACAGTCTCCCAAAAGCAGCTGAATCGCACAGAACGGCAAAATAATTTGAAAAATGCTTTTAAAATAAACAGAGTTGATGTACAATTAAAAAAGATATTAGTGGTGGACGATATTTATACGACGGGCAGCACAGCAGACGCTGTGGCCGCTGTGCTTAAGAGAGCCGGCGCCGCGAAGGTGTATGTGCTGACGCTGGCCGCGGGAACGGAGTGAGAGATGATAAATGCGGAACGTACCAGGCTGATGACCAGACTGGCGGCCTTTGAGGAAAGAGAGGGGAAGGACGCTCTAGAGATCGCTGATTATTACCGCAGGGATTACATTGGGGCGCAGGTGCTCAAGGGGATGGTCTGCGGTACGCTGGCCTTTGCCATTGTGCTCGTATTGTATGTGTTTTACAATATTGAGGATCTGATGCAGGCGGTTTTTACCATGGACCTGATGCTGTTTGCCAGAGATATTCTGCTGGTATATCTTGGCTTCATTATCGTCTATGGGATTGTATGCTATCTGTTTGCCACTTTCCAGTATGACCGGAAACGGAAGCGCATGAAAGGGTATCTTGGGGACATGAAGGAGCTTTACCATTCCTATAAGACACCCGGGGATTCTAAGAAAAGATGAGGAACCTATGACTACGATTTTAATGATAAGAACAGAACTTCAAAATCTGTATGGGCGGTACGAAAAGATCATCAATCCCCTGGTACGGGGCGTTTTCGCCTTTGTGGTGCTGATGGTGATCAATGCGAAGATCGGATACATGACAAGGCTTGACAACTTTTTTATTGTTCTGCTGGTTTCTGTTTTGTGCGGAGCATTGCCGATGGGTTTTACAGCGTTTGTCTGCGCCCTGTTTTCTGTGGCGCATGTGTCGGCGCTTTCCATTGAAGTGGCGGGTGTCTGGCTGGCTGTGCTTCTGTGCATGTTTTTACTGTATTTCCGGTTGTGTGGCAGCAGGCAGTATGTGATCTGGCTTCTGACCCCTCTCGCTTTTCTGTTAAAGATTCCGTACGTCATGCCGCTTGTGGTGGGGGTCGCTGGAGGAATGGGTTCGGCGATTGCCGTCAGTCTGGGGGTGGCCACATATTATTATGTGTCCTATCTGTCCCAGAACGCGTCGGTGATTACGGCCATTTCGGACAATAACAGCCTGGAGAAGATCAGCGTGGCCATCGAAGGCATTGTCTCCAATGAAGAGATGTGGGTTATGACAGTGATTTTCCTGCTGGTAGGGGTTGTGGTGTACCTGATCTGTAAAACGGCCATGGACTACGCATGGATGATCGCGGTGATCAGCGGGGCGTTATTGAACGCGATTCTGAATATTCTGGCAGTTTTATCCTTTGAAGTTGAGATATCTTTGGTGGAGCTTCTGGTGGGGTCCTTTGTGTCGGCTCTCATAGCCATGGTTGTGACCTTCCTGCTGCGGGGGCTGGACTACAGCCGGGCCGAGAAGGTACAGTTTGAGGATGATGAATATTATTATTATGTAAAGGCGGTTCCTAAAATGCAGGTGCCGACAACCTCCAGAACAGTGAAGAGAATGAATTCGCCGAGGAACAGGCGGTCATAAATTCCGGGGCTTTCGGGAATCTGTCATTCGAAAAAACCGGGGAAGAGAAGAATTTGCCATGCAGTATATTACTACCTTTTGGAGCTACATTTCGAACAGCTTCGTTAAATATAATTTAACGGTCATCGATGTTCTGGAGATGCTGATTCTGGCCTGGCTGATCTATAAGATCCTGGGATGGATACAGTCTACCAGAACTTTTGTGCTGCTCAGAGGAATTGCTGTTATTGGACTTTTTCTGCTGGTCGCGGAAATTCTTGATATGACTGCTATTCTATGGGTTGCCAAAAATGTGGTCAGTGTGGCTTTAATGGCTATTGTGGTGATCTTTCAGCCGGAGCTGCGCAAGATGCTGGAGGAGCTGGGCAAGAATAATATTTTCCGGCTGGTGAATCTGGGCGATCGTATGAATCCGGAGGGAAAGTTTTCCGACAAGACCATGCAAAGCATCGTGAAGGCCTGCACCATCATGAGCAAGGATAAGACCGGCGCCCTGATTTTACTGGAGAATTATCAGAAGCTGACCGACTATGTGGAAACCGGTATTGAGATCGACGCCGTGGTCAGCATGCAGCTTCTGGTGAATATATTTGAACATAATACGCCTCTGCACGACGGAGCGGTGGTGATCAGCGGAGACAGGGTGGTGGCCGCCACCTGTTATCTGCCTCTGTCTGAGGATATGTCGGTCAGCAAGGAGCTGGGAACCCGTCACAGGGCGGCGCTGGGAGCCAGTGAGAATACGGACGCTTTTGTCATTGTAGTCAGCGAGGAGACGGGGCAGATTACCGTGGCCAGAGAGGGAGTGCTCTCCAGAGGTCTGAGTCCGGATCAGCTGCTGGAGCAGTTGTCCTCATTCAGACAGAAGGAGGACAAGGCAGAGGAGTCGAAGCCCAGGAGACGTGACTGGTTCAGGAGCAAATGGGAGGAAAGAAAGCAGAATGAAAAGCAGCAGGGATCAACTGAAAAGACTGAGGGATAAAATCCTGCACAACTGGTATCTCAAGCTGTTTTCGATTGTCTGTGCCGTGATCCTGTGGGCGGTGGCCTACAATATTGAAAACCCTGTGACCAGCACCCGTTTTGCCAATGTGCAGGTGACCTTTGTGAATACGGATGTGCTGGAGGAGAACGGCCAGGTATATACGGTGCTGAATAATTCCGATGTGGTGCGGACAGTTACGGTGTCTGCTTCCAGGACAATTATAGATGACATCAGCGACAGCGATATTGAGGTGTTGGCGGATTTCTCCAAAATGCGGCTGGACGGCACGGTGGATCTGACTTTTACCTGTTCCAAATATGAAGGAAATGTGACTTTCACTGCCAGCTCGTCTACTTTGCAGCTGGAGGTGGAGAACAAGATGGAAAGATACCTTCGTCTGACAGCGGATGTGACAGGCACCGCGGCGGATGGCTATATCATTTCCGGCAGCACCATAGAGCAAAACCAGCTGTCTGTCAGCGGGCCGGAGAGCATCGTCAGCAGCATTGCCACGGCAAAAGCTTCCGTAGTACTGGAAGACGCTACGGAGAATATAGTGACCTATGCGGATATTGTGCTGTATGACTCGGATGGAAATGAGATTTCGCAGGATCGGCTGACGCTGGGATCCAGCCGGGTACGCGTCACTGTGGAAGTACTTAAGACCAATACCGTTCCTCTCATTGTTGAGGCGGAGGTTACGCCGGCGTCAGGCTATCTGTTGAATGGAGAAATGACCGCAGACACCACAGAGATTACACTGGCCGGCAAGAGCGGCGTGATTGATCTGATCACTGAGGTTGTGATTTCGGGAGATGAGTATATTGTGACGGATGCCACGGAAGATGTGGTGTTTGAGATCGATGTGGATGATTATCTGCCTTCCGGAGTGACGAGAGCCGATGAAAGCGGAAACGGTGTGGTCACGGTGACACAGCTTGTGGAGGAGATTTACGAGAAAGAGATCACTCTTGATACCAGTCGGATCGAGATTGCCAACGTGCCTGAGGGATATATCGTGGAGATCGCGGAGGACGCTCAGGCCACGGTTGTGATTTCCGGACTGCAGGCGGATGTGGAAGAGGTGCGGGCTTCTGACATTACTGCCGCCATTGATGTGGAGGCATGGATGGAGGATGAGGGACTGACCTCCCTGACGGACGGCAGGACATACGAAGTGGACGTGGAGTACACAATCAATTCGGAAAATGTGGAGATTGTTTCCGGAAGCAGCATCGGATTGCTGGTGACGGAGGAAACAGATGAGGAAGAATAGTAAACGACTTAAAGTTGTATACTATTTGATGCAAAAAGTAGTTGACGGAGAAGAGCAGTTAGGGAGTTAAAATGTGATTTCAGAAAAAAAGGAGGGTAAAAGTGGTATCTCAGAAGGTGGTGGTCAATAGTATGATTGGGCTCCATCTGCGCCCTGCCGGAGATCTGTGCAAACTGGCAATGCGGTATCAGTCCAAAATTACGTTCCGGTTTAAGAACTATACCGCAAATGCCAAGAGCGTTCTCAGCGTCCTTGGCGCATGCGTCAAGGGCAACGACGAGATAGAGATTTTCTGCGAAGGACCGGATGAAGAGGAGGCTCTGCAGGCCCTGGTGGATCTGCTGGAGAACAGAATCGACACCTGACACCGAAACGAAGCTGGATTTCCGGGCAGGTCTGATCTGTTCCCGGCCTTAATGACAACGACAGTTCCTAAGGCAGATCTGCCAGAAACTTTACCGCAGCGGTGTAGGCATACACAAGAGGGTCATTGTGCTGAAAGAAGATGACCCCGTCCACAGGAGCATACAGAGTTTCCAGGATATCCCCGCTGCCGGGATCATAGATCTCGGCAACGGGGGTATTTTTCTGCACATGGGTATCCGCTTCCGCCAGCCGGTGGTAGAGTCCGGCCTGGGTTGTCCGAAGGGAAATCAGGTCTCCGTATTTAAAGATCCGGGATTCTGCGGCGGGAGAGACAGCCCCTGTCAATATGCCGTTCAGGATCATGAACCGCTCGATTCTTTCGATGACCTTGATGGCGCTTTGAGGGTCAATACGGCTGGTGGTGTTGGAATACAGGCTGTAGGCGTCTGTCTCCCAGATCTGCAGATTATAATTTAAGGTAGTGGTATCATAGGGGCGGGGATCGCGGACTACAATGTAGGGGAAGCCGAAATCACCGGCCTTTTCCACGTTTTCATAGCCGGTGCGCATCATGCGCACATGAGGAGAAAAGTCTCCGGGCATGTAAAAGGAGGTCAGCTGAATTCCAGTCTGATATTTATTGATGACCTCAAAAACCCCTGCCGCGATGCGCTGGGTGGTCTCCCCCAGACTGTAGCCGGGAAACATGCGGTTGATGTCTGTGTTGTCGATGGCCCAGAAGCGCTTGCCGATGTTCATGGAGCTGGGGTTGACGGAGGGGATGAGCATGACCTGTCTGCCGGCAATGAACCGTCCTTCCTGTTCCCATTGCTTAAAATAGCGCATGAGCTGAGAGCAGATATAAATCTGCTGATATTCGTTGCCGCGCATGGCACCCACCACACACAGGGTCTTTTCTCCCCGGCCAAAGGTATAGGCCTTTACCCGGAAATCATCCCGGTACAGGGATGAGGTGCTGTAGATGACGCTTTCTTTCATCGGTTTGCCTCCCTCGCTAAGATACGGCCCATTAAAGAACCTTCGGCTACCAGGGGATATTCCCGGATGGTAAAGAGCAGACCGCTTCTGTCCGCGTTGACATATTCCCGGATTTCTCCGCGCAGGGGATCGAAGATATAGCCCACGGGTTCCCCCTTGCTGACCCAGGTGCCGTGCTCCCTGGTCTTCATGAACATGCCGGAGGTGGGTGCATTTAAGAAGATCACCTCGTCAGGGTCATCGCAGATCAGCGGTTCTCTGACAGGAACCGGGTCGCCGTCCCACATGCCCAGATGCTGCATCAGACTGAAAATGCCGTCGCAGAACTGCTGGCCGTATTTTGCTGTCAGACGCATGCCCACGCCCATCTCCGCCACCAGGCAGGGCGTCCCCAGAGAGTTCAGGGAGTAGGCCAGAGTGGATTCCAGAACGGTGGAATTGCCGTGAACCCAGATCAGATCCACATTGGAGAGCCGGGCCAGGGGCACCAGCTCGTCCGCGTTTTTTTCATTGATGCGAATCTGGGGAATCTCAGTCAGATAAATATTGCTGGCGTGGATGTCAAAGACCAGGTCGGCGCCTCTTAAGTCCTCTACCAGCTTCATGGAAGTGAACTCTACCATATCGCCGCTGTCACTGCCGGGAAAGGTACGGTTCATGTCCAGATCGAAGCCGGGCAGTCCGCGATTGATGGAATCGATTCCCAGAGGATTGGCAGCCGGATAAATATCCACGGTGCCGTGCAGCTTCTCTGGCTGTGACATCAGTTTTTGTGCCAGGAGGAAGCAGACATACTGCCCCTCCAGCTCATCCCCGTGGATTCCTGTGACCACACAAATTCTTTTACCGCTTCCATGGGAGATGCTGTTTTTTGTATATGATAAGTCTCATCCACAGGCAGGCGGATGGACACAATATCCTGTATCATGCTGTGACAGCTTCCTTTCTTTGTACTAAAACAGAAACCTCCTGAGTCTGCTTTCCCAACCCGTAGAAATGTCCCTGATTGATCCGGCAGTCTCTGTAGTCCCTGCCATGAGAAATTTTGATATGCTGGTCAGTAACCAGAAGCTGGTTGGTGGGGTCGAAGCCGTACCAGCCGGAACCCTCCTTGACCTCCACCCAGGCGTGGCTTAAACCTTCACCCATGAGCATGCCCACCACATAGCGGGCCATGATTTTTTTTGTGACGGAGGATGGAGAGCATGATATGAGAATAATCCTGGCACACACCTTTGCCCAGCAAAAAAGCTTCCGCCGCAGTGGTTTCCACATTGGTGACGCCGGAAGTATAGGTGATTTTCTGCCCCACAGCCTCCATGACGGCTCTGGCTGTATCCAGGGCATCGGAACAGGTGGGCAGAGAGTCTGCGAAGGAGGCAAGCTCCTCATCGGGCCAGGTCAGCTGCGTCTGGCGACGGAACAGATGCTCCCGCCAGGGATTTCCCTCCGGCACACTCTCGGAAAGACCGGTGAGAGCGTCCCCTGTCACATCCACCGTAAAACGGTTGTGAGGCTGCCCGGCCCGGCCCACGATACAGCGGTTGCCAAAGTTGTCGAAGCTGTCTGTAAAAGAGTAAATCAAGAAACGCTCATATCCCGTATATGGGCGTTTTTCTTTGAAT
>JAJPYH010000166.1 GCA_021205045.1 Lachnospiraceae bacterium
GTCCACACCCGCCTGAGCGCCGATGGCTTTCGCCGTGCGCTCATTGTCGCCGGTCAGCATGACCCCAGGAATACCCATATTCTGCAGCTCCTTCACTGCCTGGGCGCTGTCCGGCTTGATCACATCCGCCACCGCAATGATGCCCAGAAGCTTCCCCTCTTCGCAAAAGAGCAGCGGCGTTTTCCCGGCCTCAGCATAAGTCCGCGCCTTTGCCTGCAATTCTTCCGGAATCTGCGCCATGGCGGAAATGAAATCCAGACTGCCTCCATAAAGGGTCTTGCCGTCAAGAACCGCGGTCAGCCCATTGCCGGGAAGCGCCCTGAAATCACTGACCGGGGCACTTTCACAGCCCCTTTCATTTCCTTCCTCCACAACAGCTCTGGCCAGCGGATGCTCACTGTTTTTTTCCAGAGAAAAGGCTTTGCCAAAAAGCTCCTCCTTCGTGACGCCCTCTGCCGGCAGAATGTCTGTCACCTTAGGCTCTCCCGCGGTGATGGTGCCGGTTTTGTCCAGGGCCACAATATCCACTTTGCCGGTCTCTTCCAGGGAAACCGCAGTCTTAAACAAAATCCCGTTCTTCGCTCCCACGCCGTTGCCCACCATAATGGCCACCGGAGTCGCCAGTCCCAGCGCACAGGGGCAGGAAATCACCAGCACAGAGATACCTCTGGCCAGCGCAAAACCAACGCTCTGCCCGGACAAAAGCCACACCGCAATGGTAATCAGGGCAATGGTAATCACTGTCGGCACAAACACGCCGGAGACCTTGTCTGCCACCTTGGCGATGGGAGCCTTGGTGGCTGCCGTATCGCTGACCATCTTAAAGATCTGAGCCAGCGTGGTGTCCTCTCACACCCGGGTAGCCCTACAGCGCAGCAGCCCGGACTGATTGACCGTAGCCGCTGACACCGTATCACCCGCTGCCTTATCCACTGGAATGCTCTCCCCGGTCAGGGCGGACTCATTGACCGCGCTGCTGCCCTCGATGACCACGCCGTCCACCGGAATATTTTCCCCGGGGCGCACCACAAAGATATCTTCCTTTAACACCTGCTCAATGGGTAACTCCACTTCCTCCCCGCTTCGCACCACCGTGGCGGTTTTGGGCGTCAGCTTCATCAGGCTTTTGAGTGCGTCCGTGGTCTTGCCCTTGGAGCGGGCCTCCAGCATCTTACCCACCGTAATCAGCGTCAGAATCATGGCCGCGGACTCAAAATAAAATTCGTCCATATACCCCATGACCGCTTCCATGTCGCCCCTCATCTGGGCGTCAGTCATGGCAAACAGAGCGTAGGTGCTGTACACAAAGGCCGCCGAGGAACCAAGCGCCACCAGCGTATCCATATTTGGTGCCCGATGGATCAGCCCCTTGAAGCCGCTGACAAAGAATTTCTGATTGATAACCATGACTGCGATGGTCAACAGCATTTCCAGAAGTCCCACGGCCACATGATTATCCTCAAAGAAAGCGGGTACCGGCCAGTTCCACATCATATACCCCATGGAAAAATACATAAGCGCAATCAGGAACACCAGCGACGAGAGCAGTCTCTTTTTCAGAACCGGCGTCTCTCTGTCTTTCAATGCATCCTCATCGGCAGAGGCGGCACCCGATACCGACGCGGAACCCGCCGTCTCTTTCAGAGACGCCCCATAGCCTGCCTCCTCCACCGCCGCGATAATCTGACTTGCGGGCGCGCTTCCCTCCACGCCCATAGAATTGGTCAGAAGACTGACTGAGCAGCTCGTCACGCCCTCCACCTTTGAAACCGCCTTCTCCACCCGGGCCGAACAGGCGGCACAGCTCATACCCGTCACATGATATTGTTCCAAAATAATCTCCTCCCTTATCCACTCAAGACTGCTTTCTCTATTATTTCATAAGCTTCTGCAGGGTAAAGACCAGCTCATCCACAGTGTCTTCTTTTCCCTCTTTGATATCCCTGACCACGCAGTGTTTGATATGATTTGCCATCAATTCCCTGTTAAACGCGTTCATGGCCGCGGTCACAGCCGCCGACTGGGTCAGAATGTCCGGACAGTAAGCGTCCCGTTCCACCATTCCCCGGATGCCCCGGATCTGTCCCTCAATGCGGTTTAAACGGTTAATCAGCTTTCTGACCTCCTCAGCGGAACGCTCTGTGGTCTTGCCGCCGCAGCAGCCTTCGTTGTCAGATACAACTTCAGGCATGCAAATGAAATCATCAGCCGTATCTTTCTTATCCTGAGCGCCTGTTTTTACAGAATCAATGATTTCATCATCCATATCATTATTTCCAGTCAGCTTTTCTGCCATACCCATCTCGCTCCCTTCTTTATGACAGCGCCGGTTCCGGGCCGCACAAGCAACTCTTTCCGTACGCGATCATATGCATAAACCTGATAGTGAACAACAAACAGTATCATCATTCGCCAAAAATACCCCGGCAGGGTATCTATGTCATTTGCATAATATACCCTGCCGGGGTATTTGTCAATAGTCAATTTTCATTTTATGGATTGATCGCGCAAATTTTACATTCTCCCCCGGAATCCGCCGCAAACCAGATGATCCCGTCATCCACGCACACGCCCACAGCGTTGGCAAGCTGTCTCAGCGGAATCCCCTTCTTCTGCGTCTGAAACCATCTCAGCGGCATCAGCTTCTTCCGTATCCGAAATCATCCCGGTTGCGTCGCCTTCCCCTGTGTCAGAATCCGGATTAAGCGCCAGCGCCGCCACAGCCAGGATACAGACAACCGCCGCCACAGCTATCACCACCGGTTTTGCTTTCTGATAGCCCAGCACATTTTTGATGCGGCTTTTCACATCCCCCTCCCCAAAGGCCACAGGGATTCCCCGGACTTTCTCCTTTCCCCTGTCCCCGGATGCCAGCGACAGAAGGGAACCGGAATACTCCTTCTTCACCCCGTTCCCCAGTCAAGCTGCGCGAATGTCTCGCACACATTGACGAGCTTAATGCCCACAAAGA
>JAJPYH010000091.1 GCA_021205045.1 Lachnospiraceae bacterium
GCAGCACCGATGACCGGATCGCCTGTGGCAGCACTACATTTTTGATCATTTGAAAAAAGGTCATTCCAAGTGCGCGGGCAGCCTCAATCTGTCCCAGTTGGATCGTGTTAATCCCTGCCATCAGGTACTCAGAGCAAAACGCGGATGGGATCAGGGAGACCGCGATCAATACACAGGCGAAATAAGACCATACGATCCCCAGATAGGGAAGCGCGTAGACCAGAATAATCAAAAGCGCCGCACCAGGAATATTCCGGAATATTTGTACATAGAATTCGCCTGCCATACGGAGCGGACGGATGGGACATATGCGAAATAATGTAATGACAATGCCTATGATAAGTGCCAGAAGAAATGTGAGAAATGTCAATTCCCATGTCATAAGCATCGCTGAGAGATATTTTTCTCCATATTGTGATAGAAGCTCACCGATCGACATACTTTGCCTCCTTCCATTTGGAAAAAGGGCTCTCAAACACTTCATTTTGAGAGCCCTTTTCAAATCAAATCTATTCTGGTTACTCGATAACGGGCGTTTCCGGAGCCGTTTCAATACCTGTGCGATCCCCTAAGGTGATATGCCACAGCTCTTCCCAGGTGCCGTCGGCAATGATGCTCTTCAAAAATTCATTGACAAATTCTACTCCATCCGAGTCAAGCGGCAGTCCGATCCCGTAATTATCTTCCGGGCCGAACACATCGCCTACGATTTCATAAGCATCCGGATTCTTCACAATAGCGTTCAAAAGCAGCGTATAATCCGTCACATAGGCATCTACCCGTCCCTGTTCCAGTGCCGTGCGGGCTTCTGTATCGGACTCAAATTCCTGCACAATCGCATCCGGAGCATACTCTTCCAGAATGGCCGGGCCAGTGGAGCCAGCCTGCGTTGCAACGGTCTTTCCAGCCAGGCTGTCAATCCCCGTGATCTCTGTATTCCCTGCCGCTACCAGAACGGCCTGCTGGGACGTGTAATAGGGGCCTGCGAAGGAAATAACTTCCTGACGTGCTTCTGTGATAGAGTAGGTAGCTACTACAACATCCACCTGGTCACTCTGGAGAACAGATTCTCGTGTGCTGGAGTCTACCTGAGTCAGTTCATATGCCGTCTCATCGCCCAGGATATAGCGCGCTAAAAGCTGATAGATGCCTGCGTCAAATCCTCTCAGACTGTTATCCGTCTCATCCAGTTGGCTGAACAGGTAGGAGGTTCTGGTGCCGCCCACCCGCAACACACCGGCTTCCTTCACTGCCGTGGCCCAGCTGCTGGAGGCGATCGTCTCATCATCTGCCACGGGTCCGGAGGCGACCAATTCATCATATGCGTCCTTATCCAGCTCGACACCCTCGACCTCGGTGGTTTCCGCTGTCGTCTCAGTCGTGGTCACTACGCCGCCTTCAATGACAAGGCTTTCCTCATAATCCAGGCCATAAGTATCTACAAGCGTCGCCTCATAATCCTCATGGAAGAATTGTTCCTCCCCCAGCGCTTCGATCTCTTCGTTCAGCCAGTCGAGTAGCGTGGAATTTCCCTTTGACACGGCCGGAGCTATCGTATCCTGACTGCCAAGGCTGGGGATACCCACTGTGTATCCTTCATTTTGAAGTGCGAATGCAATCACCTCTGTATTATCGTTCGCCCACGCAACGCCATTTCCATTCTCCAGGGCGTTTTTTGCGTTGGCATAGGTATCATATTTTTGAAGTGTGATGTCCGGGTAGTTCTCGGTCAGATAGGTTTCCGCTGTCGTACCGGAAATAACGATGATCTCGTCCTCGGAGTTCCAATCATCGAGGCTCGTAATGACATTGGAATCAGGGGATACGACACCCAGTGCCACACTCATGTATGGCAGTGCAAAATCCACTTCTTCCGCACGTTCCTCCGTCACAGTGAAATTAGCGAGGATGATATCGACCTTTCCCGTCTGCAAATACTCAATGCGGTTTGCGGCTTCTGTCGATACAAAATTCACCTCCACACCCAGGTCTTCGCCGAGGCGCCTTGCAAAATACACATCGTAGCCCTGATATTCGCCGTTCTCATCCACATAGCCGAACGGGTTCTTATCAGAGAAAACGCCAATGTTGATGGTTCCACTTTCCACGATCTCGTCCAGCGTCCGGTAAACGACCTCCGACGTCTGGCTCGTCTCCTCATCCTCTGTGGACGATGCTTCCAATGCGGTTGAACCGCACGCGGCCAGTGACAGAACTGCCGCGACTGCAAGTAATAAAGCTAAAAATTTACGAATCTTTTTCATAATATACCTCCAAAGCTATGCTTTCGTTGTATTTATATTAGTAATACCAATCAGGAGCGTTTCCGCTCAAACGTGAATGTTTGCAGAAATCTTTCTGCCCGTTCTGTTTTTGGATGGTCAAAAAACTGTTCTGGCGTTCCCTCCTCCACAATACCTCCATCATCCAGAAAAATGACCCTGTCGGCAACTGCCCGTGCAAACTGCATTTCATGAGTGACGATCACCATCGTCCGCCCCTGGTCTGCAAGACCTAATATGACCTCCAGCACCTCTCTGACCATTTCCGGATCGAGGGCCGCTGTGACCTCATCAAATAGCAGAATCTCAGGGTGCATACATAAGGCTCTGATAATGGCTACCCGTTGCTTTTGTCCTCCAGACAATTGCCTGGGGAAGCTGTCTGCCTTCTCTGCCAGGCCTATGCGTGCAAGCATGGCGATGGCTTCATCTTTCACTTCATTTTTGGGCCGCTTTTGCACTTTCATTGGAGCCAACAGAATATTATCCAGTACGGTCTTATGAGGAAAGAGTTCATAATTTTGGAATACCATACCGATTTTCTGACGCATCTCTGCCAGATGCTTGCTGTCTTTCGAGATGAGTTCGCCGCGCAGCCGTATCTCTCCGCCCTGAATTTCTTCCAGGGCATGTCCCGGTTTTAAGCAATAAAAAACCGGAAGCCTGAAACAAGCTCCCGGACAA
>JAJPYH010000136.1 GCA_021205045.1 Lachnospiraceae bacterium
TGGGACATTTTCTCTTGTGGTATATAAGGACATTATCATAAATGGCTTATACGGCAGAGCAGTCCATATCCTACAGCACCGTCTCTGTCACGAAGACAGTGGGGGACAGCGCCTTTACCAATGAGCTGACGCAGACTCTGGTATACGGGGAACTTACCTACGAAAGCAGCGACACCTCTGTGGCGACCGTGGATTCAAACGGAATAGTGACCATCATGGGCGCTGGTACAGCGGTGATCACTGCCACGGCTCCTGGCAGCGACAGTTATACAGAGGCTGTTGCTTCCTATACACTGACCGTCAATGCGGTTGCCGCTGCGGAGGACTCTGACGATACGGACAGCTCCGGGGACTCTGACAGCAGCGCGGAGACGGACTCCATTGTTGAGACCGACAGCAGCATATCCGAAGAGACCTTCGATGACACCTCAGCCAGTGCCGTTTCCGCTGCCGGTGCGGAGACGGGAGATGACATGAACCTGACACTGTGGCTGACTCTGCTCCTTGCGGGCGCGGCGGCACTGACAGCGGTATTTGCCGTAAGGCGTAAAAAAGGATAACTGACAGAGCCAATCCGGGATTCACATATATTCCGCGGAACGGCTCATCTGGGAACTGATATCCCAATCATTTGCCGCACACGATAAAGTTACCCGGTATGCGTTGCTATTCACTGACATCGCATACCGGGTATTATTATTTGCCACTCATCGACATCGTATATCAGGTATCATTATTCTGCCGCTCACCGACATCGTATATCAGGTATCATTATTCTGCGGCTCATCGACATCGTATACCGGGTATCATTATTCTGCCGCTCACCGACATCACATACCGGGTATCTTTATTCTGCCGTTTCCTTGATCTGTTCACTTTCTTTTAAAAAATACGGTCAGGAAGATCTGCACCGGATTCGTCAGCCGCTGCCCAACGGTATTCTGCAGGGGCGGTCAGGGCGTTGCGAACAACTGTACCCAGTACACGGTGCCGCTTGCTGATACCGCGTATCCGACGCCGGTTTCCGTATATGCTGAATTCAGAATATTGGTTTTGTGTCCCTGAGAATTCATCCATTCGTTCACGGCCTGCTCCGGTGTGGTCTGGCCCTGGGCCAGATTTTCGGCGGCGGAGGTATAGGAATATCCCGCATCGTCCATGGCGGTTGCCCAGGAGCGGCCGTCCAGCCTGGTATGGTGCTGGCCGTTCACGTAAATGCTGTCAATGCTTGCCAGCTCCGCGGCTCTGGCCTGGGCGGCTGACATAAGCAGAGAGTTTTCTGTCAGCTGAGCCACTCCGTTTGCGGTTCTTTGCGCGTTCGTGAGCGACACGACCTGCGACTGATAGCTGCCTGAGGAGGTGGTTTCTGTCTGCTGGGTCCCGGCAGTCGTCTGGGTAGTCTCGGCAGCTGTCTGAGTGGTCTCAGTACTTTCTGCTGCGGTTTGTTCCTCCGCTGTGGTCTCAGTGACGGTTTCCTCCGCTGACTGATTGGTCTCATTTCCGGCACTGGCGGTGGTTTCTGCTTCCGGAGCTGCCGGCTTTTCAGCGGTCAGATATTGACCGGATACATAGCCGTCTCCACCGTGAAAGAGGATGCGGTACCAGCCGGTATCCGCCCGGCCTGTGACTTCCACCTCCTCGGCTGAGGACAGGGTGCCGATGGCTTCATACGCCGTGGACGGGCCGGAGCGGACATTGATTCCTGACATTGCGAACATGGTTCCGGTGACAGTGTCGTCCACAGACCAGGAAGCTGTGTCCTCCTGAGCGGGCTCTGCCAAAGCTTCCTCCTGTTCGGAATCTGTCGGATCCTCATCCGAAAGCTCCTCTTCCGTATCTGATGGATCTTCGGTGAATTCAGCCGCCTGGGTATCCTCCTGGTCATACTGATAGACTTCCTCCTCTGAGAATTCCGTGGCTGCTTCCTCGGCTGTTTCCGTATTTTCTTCGGAAGGTTCCTCAGAAAGCTCCTCCTGAGAGTCAACCTGCGGCCGGGAGAACTGTTGGACGGCTATGTAGCCGACGCCGGCCACTGCCGCTGCGGCAATGACTCCGGCTAATACCTTGGCCTGGAGTGAGAGCATCACCTTCCCGGCCGTTCCCCTGGCCGCTGTCCCGGCAGCAGCTGCCGCGGAGGAGGCAGAAGAGGTAGAAGAAGCAGCGGCGGAGCCGCTTTGAGACAGGGATGCCGCTGTGTTTGAAGCGTTTTGCGGTATAGATGCCTCAGCGTTTGAAACTGAGACGCCCTGTGCCCCGTTGGAACCGGCACCGGCGGTGACCTCCTGGGATGTGCCGCAGAAGGGGCACACATTTGCTTCGTTATTTTTTGGTTCCATGAACTGATTTCTGCACTTCCAGCAGACCCTCATAATTTTTTCCTCCGTATCTTTCTTTTTTGTTCAAAAGAGCATATCATCCGAAATCATGCAGTTTTTTTCATCTCTTTTGCAATCTGGATTCTGCGAGGAGACATGCCAAAATAAAGTATAGATGAAAAAAATCAAACTGTACAGTAAAAAAACGAAGTTTTCGGGTAAAAAATGCGGCCATTCACAGCCGGTCTGAAGCAGTAACCGCACATCAATCCCGTCTTTTCGAAGTTCATCAGATCTGTGCTCTTTACATATAAGACGGGCGGAAAACGAAAAGGTCTTAAGATTTTTGACTTTTTTTAAGAAATCTTTTTTGGGATTGAAGTTCTATTATTTTTATGGTACCATGACAGTCAGCGACCGTGTTGCGGGGTGGTGAGCGAAAAAAAATAAGCCTACCTTGTTACTTGGCCGTTTCAGGTAGGCTTTTTGATGTCAACCGGAGGCTAACCACTTTGTGGGCGGCTACTTTCCTTATGTTCATACTATAACATTTTTCACAGAATTTTTCAACAGGAAATATTTTATTTGATATATTCTATAAGCCATTTATGATAATGTCCTTATATACCACAAGAGAAAATGTCCCA
>JAJPYH010000227.1 GCA_021205045.1 Lachnospiraceae bacterium
AGTCGGGGCTAATGTTAAAGATTTTTCGGGACATTTTCAAAAATGCTTGACAGATCTGTGTCAGTCAGTGGAAACAATTCCCTTCAGTCTACCCGACATTCCGCGGCCGCAGCACCACCACCTGGGCGCCCGGATCGCTCACTGTCTCAAGCTCACTTCCGTCAACCGTTTTCACGCTGTCCATGATGTTCGTAAATTCGGCCACTGTTCCAAGGACGTCATACCCAAAGCCCTTTGAAGTGCTGTGATAGTGCATGGGAATAACGATTCGCGGTTTGATGAAATGAACCAGATCCGCCGCCTGGCGGGCGTTTATGGTGAAAAATCCACCAACTGGAATGAAAACAGCGTCCATATACCGAAGCCGCAGCAGCTGTTCCGGAGTCAGCACACAGCCCAGGTCGCCAAAATGAGCAACCTGCGTCTCGCCGTCGTCTATCATAAAAATTTTGTTCGTTCCGCGCTTTGTGCCGCCCTCATCATCATGATAAGTATCGATGGTCTCCACCTTGAAGGGAAGCTTCGTCCTGCCGGTCAGGGTCACGCCCTCCCGGAAATTATGGTCTGAATGCTCGTGGGTACACAGTACCATATCCACGGTCTCTCTCACCGGCAGGTATCCCGGCACACTTCCGTCCGCATAAGGATCAATGATGATCGAAAAGCCATCCTTTTCAATTTTAAAACAAGAATGCCCAATCCATGTAATTTTCATGTTGTTTCCTCCGTATCACATGTTTTCCTGACCGAACAATTTCGCCCGACTCTGACAACGGTTCCGGCATCGTCCGGTCATTGTGTAAGTCTTAGTTGTTTTCCTTTTTCCTATTATAATTTAAGGCAGGGGTTCTGTAAAGAGGCGGCTTTTCCATAAAGAGCCACTATTACCGCATGCAGAGCAGCGATTTTTCTGCAAAGGGACTTGCAAAGCATTCCTTCCATAGCAAAAGAGAAGAGAACCCGAAGGTCCTCTTCTCACGTTGGTTATCCGATATTCCTGCCCTATTCCGCCTTCTCAAAAGCACCGTCAAGTCTTCTGTTTTCTACCACCTCAGAATTGTAAGCGTCATCCCCTGTAATGGTCAGGCCGTTTTCATCCGCCGTAACCGTCAGAACGACATCGGACTTCATCTGGATGGTAATGGTCAGTTCGCCGTCGCCCGCAATCGCGTCATAGCTGCTCTCCCAGTCCACTCCGTCGCCCCAGGTGAAGGTGTAGTCATAGCCCTCGTTCTCAGAGGCGGTGACAGTCAGGTTCATCGCTGTATCCTCACAGAAATAGGAACCGATATAGGCGTCCGCGGTTTCCGCATCCCCGGTCTGCTCCTCCTGCTGACCCTCAGTCTCCTGAGCTTCAGCCTCTGTCCCGGCCTCTTCTAAGCCAGCCTCAGCATCTTCTGTTTCTGCCTCAGCGTCCTCATTCTCTGAAGCTTCGTTCTCCGTTTCCTGATTCTCTTCCAGTTCCACCTGCTCCACAGTATTCTCACTGTTCTCAGAAGAAGAACCGGAGCACCCCACAACACCGCAGCCCATTGCTGCAATCAAAGCAATTATCGCTAATTTTTTCATAATAATCTCCATTCCGCCGCCTTTCAGTTGGCGGCACAAATAGTGATGAAAGAACTTCCCTTATCTCCCCTTTTGCGTAATAATGGTTCTAAGAAGCTATACTACAAAGCACGGGAGGAGGAGTTGTAAATTCTTTCTCGTTTTAAGACAGCATAATAATCAGTGTAAGTTCTGCCTTTTCAAGCACAAATAAGTGGTACTTCGAGTCCGTACACTAAGAATTGTTTAAACGCCTTGGTTTAATTGTGTGGCAGTTCAGTCAATGGCTTCTTATCTTTTTACGAAAGGAGTCTGACTATGAAAGTTACTTATCATACCTGTTGCGGCGTCGATGTTCACAAATCTTTTCTCGTCGCCACAATCATCACAACTACGGCCGGGATTGAGCCTTCTTACCAGAAAAAGCGCTTCTCCACTTTCAACAATTCTATTCTTGAGTTCAAGCAGTGGCTTCTTGACAATGACTGCCATGATGTCTGTATGGAATCCACTGGTAAATACTGGATTCCTGTTTTCAATCTGCTTGAAGATGCTATCCATGTCACCATTGCCAATCCAAAATGGGTAAAAGCCGTGAAAGGCAACAAAGACGACACCAAAGATTCTAAATGGATCGGAGACTTGTTTCGTCTTGGACTGGTGAAAGGCAGCTACATTCCTTGTAAAGCAATCCGTATTTTAAGGGAATATACTCGATATCGCTGCAAGCTTGTTTCCTGCCGTTCCAGCGAAAAGAATCGGTTTCAGAATGCGCTTACGGTCTGTAATGTCGCATTAGATTCTGTAGTATCCGATATCTTCGGGAAGTCATCCACATCCATCATTGACTATCTGCTTAAACAATCTGGCAATTCTATTAACCATGAGGAAATCGCTTCCAAACTTCTCCGATCCCTCAAATCGAAAGAAGACGCTGTTATAGAATCCATCGAAGGATACCAGATGACTGATTCCCAAAAATATCACATGCGCCTGGTCCGCGCACATATGGATTATATCACAGCTGAAATCAATGATGTAGACTCTATGATAGAATCTTTGATTTCTTCTGATCCTGCTTATGAAAATGCTGTCCAGTTACTCTGTGCCATTCCGGGTGTCAAACGTGATAGTGCGATCACTATCATCTCCGAAATTGGTATTGATATGACTCAGTTCTGCAATTCAAAACGTCTGTGCTGCTGGGCCGGATTAACGCCTGGAAGTAATGAATCCGCTGGTAAGAAAAAATCTGTTCGTATTACACGTGCCGGTGTCTACCTCAAACCTGCGTTGGTGCAATGCGCTCATGCAGCCGTGAAATCGGACAAATCTCCTTACTACAAAACCCCCATGCCCGCGCACTTGGCACCACCATAAATGAAACTGTGCAGGTTT
>JAJPYH010000180.1 GCA_021205045.1 Lachnospiraceae bacterium
CTGGCATAAAATCAAATGAAGGTATAGCCAGTTAATTATTATTCGATGTACTAGAATGAATGGCTGGATCCATTCCGCTGTAGAAAAAAGGAGGAAAGATGAAAAAAGGCATATTAGCAACAAAAATCGGCATGACTCAGATTTTTGCCGAAGACGGTTCCCTGGTACCCGTAACCGTGCTTCAGGCAGGTCCCTGCTATGTCACCCAGATCAAGACGGTGGAGAAGGATGGATACTCCGCAGTACAGGTTGGCTTCGTTGACAAGAAGGAAAAGCAGAATATCAAGGACAGAAGCGGCAAAAAGGAAGTAGTTCACAGACATGGAGTGAATAAGCCGCTGCAGGGACATTTCGCAAAAGCGGGTGTGACATCCAAGAGATATGTGAGAGAGTTTAAGTTTGAAAATGCTGCGGATTACGCTCCGGGTGCGGAGATCAAAGCGGACATCTTCGCGGCGGGCGATCATATAGACGCGACTGCCATCAGCAAGGGCAAGGGCTTCCAGGGAGCTATCAAGAGATATGGCCAGCACAGAGGGCCTATGGCTCACGGCTCCAAGTTCCATCGCCATCAGGGCTCCAATGGTTCCGCCACTACGCCGGGCCGCGTGTTCAAGGGCAAGGGGATGCCCGGACACATGGGCTGCGTGACAGTGACGGTGCAGAATCTGACCGTAGTAAAAGTAGACGCAGAACAGAACCTGCTGTTGGTCAAGGGCTCCGTTCCCGGTCCCAAGAAGGGTCTGATCAAGATCAAAGAGACCGTTAAGGTCGAGGTTTAATCGGTTGAAAGGAGGACATTCAGATGGCAAACGTATCTGTTTATAATATGGAAGGCGAACAGGCCGGCACGCTCGAGTTAAGCGATGTAGTGTTCGGCGCACCGGTCAACGAGCATCTGGTACACCTGGCAGTGGTGCAGTATCTTGCCAATCAGCGTCAGGGCACACAGAAGGCAAAGACCCGTTCTGAGGTCAGCGGCGGCGGCAAAAAGCCCTGGAGACAGAAGGGAACCGGTCACGCAAGACAGGGTTCCATCCGTGCACCCCAGTGGAAGGGCGGCGGCGTGGTGTTCGCACCCGTTCCCAGGGATTACAGCTTCAAGATGAATAAGAAGGAAAAGAAGGCTGCGTTGAGGAGCGCCTTGAGCGACGCGCTGGCAAACGACAGACTGATCGTTCTTGATGAGCTGAAGTTCGATGAGATTAAGACAAAGGCCTTTGTGAAGGTCATGAACAATTTAAATGTTGAGAAGGGCCTGGTTGTTCTGGAAGAGAATGACCCGAAGGTCGTTATGAGCGCGAGAAATGTGGCTGATATTCAGACAACGCTGACCAACAACCTGTGCACCTACGACATCATGAAGGCAAAGAAGGTTGTCCTGACGAAGGAAGCCGTAGCAAAGATTGAGGAGGTATTCGCATAATGGCCAACATTCAGTATTATGACGTCATCCTCAAACCGGTAGTGACTGAGAAGTCCATGAACGGCATGAGCGAGAAAAAGTATACATTTTATGTACACCCGGAAGCAAATAAGATCATGATCAGAGAGGCTGTCGAGAAGATGTTCGACGGCGTGAAGGTCAAAAAGGTCAACACCATGAACTGTCCCCGCAAGAATAAGAGACGGGGAATGGTGACAGGCAAAACTTCTGCAAAGAAGAAGGCTATTGTGTGGCTGACCGAGGACAGCAAGGACATCGAGATCTTTGCGGGTCTGTAAATCGAAAGGAGAAAGATAACATGGGAATCAAGACATATAACCCATATACCCCTTCCAGGAGAAATATGACCGGCTCTGATTTCGCGGAGATCACCAAAAAGACTCCCGAGAAGTCCCTCACCAGAGCGGTGAAGAAGAATTCCGGTCGCAATAATCAGGGGAAAATCACAGTAAGACACCGCGGCGGCGGCGAGAAGAGAAGATACAGGATCATTGATTTTAAGAGAAATAAAGACGGCATTCCGGCAACGGTAATCGGCATTGAGTATGATCCCAACAGAAGCGCCAATATTGCCCTGATCTGCTACGCGGATGGACAGAAGGCATATATTCTGGCACCGAAGGGACTGACTGACGGCATGAAGGTCATGAACGGACCGGAAGCCGAGGCCCGTATCGGCAATTGCCTGCCGCTTGCCAATATCCCGATCGGTGCTCAGATCCACAATATAGAGCTTCATCCCGGCAAGGGCGGACAGCTGGTTCGCTCCGCAGGCAACAGCGCCCAGCTGATGGCAAAGGAAGGCAAGTACGCTACTTTAAGACTTCCATCCGGCGAGATGAGAATGGTACCGTTAAACTGCAGAGCTACCATCGGTGAGGTAGGAAACGGAGACCATAACCTGGTGAAGATCGGTTCCGCGGGGCGTAAGCGCCACATGGGGATCCGGCCCACGGTCCGCGGTTCTGTTATGAACCCGAATGACCACCCGCACGGCGGCGGCGAAGGCAGAGCTCCGATTGGACGTCCCGGCCCGAGCACACCCTGGGGCAAGCCGGCTCTTGGCTTAAAGACCCGCAAAAAGAAGAATAAGTCCAACAAGATGATCGTAAGACGCCGCGACGGCAGAGCGATCAAGTAATTCAGGAGGAAGATAAAAATGGCAAGATCATTAAAAAAAGGACCATTTGCAGACGCGAGCCTGCTGAAAAAAGTGGACGCGCTGAACGCATCCGGCCAGAAGCAGGTCATTAAGACCTGGTCCCGCCGCTCTACAATTTTCCCGTCCTTTGTTGGGCATACTTTCGCGGTTCACAATGGAAAGCAGCATATTCCGGTATATGTTACCGAGGATATGGTTGGTCATAAACTGGGCGAGTTCGTGGCGACCAGGACATTCAGAGGACATGGCAAGGCCGAGAAAAAGGCCAAGGTAAGATAGCCGGTACCCAAAAGGGATTGAAAGGAGGCTATATCTATGGCAAAAGGACATAGAT
>JAJPYH010000118.1:0-2956 GCA_021205045.1 Lachnospiraceae bacterium
AACATCGCTAAAATTTTGCCATTTTGCGCTAAAAATCGTTTATAAGCGACCTAATCCAACGCCTTCACATACTCCTTAAACTGCCGTCCCCGCTCCTCATAATCAGAAAACATTCCCCAGCTTGCGCAGGCCGGTGAAAGCAGCACCGCGTCCCCCGCCTGAGCGTTCCCGGTGCATATCTTCAGGCACTCCTCGAAGGAGTCCGCAAAAACATACTCATGAAATCCATGTCTCTCAGCGCAGGCGGCGATCTTTTCCCTGGTCTGGCCGATCAGCACTAAAAGCTTCACTTTTCCTCCAAAAGCCTCAAACCAGTCGTCGAACTCGCTCTCCTTGTCATACCCGCCTCCAATCAGAATGGTAGGCCTGCTCATGGCCAGGATCCCCTGGATGGCCGCGTCCGGATTGGTAGCCTTGGAATCATTATAATAATCTACCCCTGCCTTTGTGGCCACAAACTCAATGCGATGCTCCACCGCATGGAAATTTCTGATGGTCTCCAGCAGACTTTTCAGCGGCACATCCATGCACAGACCGATAGCCAGCGCCGCCATCACATTCTCCACATTGCACATTCCCACCAGATTCATATCCGTGTGAATATTTAACGCCGGAGTGCTCTTCCCATTCCATGCAATATAAATCATGCTGTCCTTATAATAGATGCCGTCCTCCAGCTCCCTCTTTGAGGAAAAATACATGGGTCTGGCCGGGCAGCGGTTTTCGCCGAAATCCCGGGTATAGCTGTTTTCATAATTTAAAACACAATACTCCTGCTTCGTCTGTCCTCTGGCGATGCGTTCCTTCACAGCGGCATAATTTTCCATGGTATAATGACGGTTCAGATGATCCGGCGTCACATTTAAAATGGCCGACACCGTGGGACAAAAGCTCTCCACACTCTCTAACTGAAAAGAACTGATCTCCGCCACCGTCACACTCTCATCGGTGGTCTTCAACGCTTCTAAAGTATATGGATTTCCAATATTTCCTACCACAAAAACCGAAGAAAAATAATCCGCCATCATCTGTCCCACCAGCGTGGTCGTGGTGGTCTTGCCGTTGGTGCCGGTGATCCCCACCAGCCTTCCCTTCGCCAGCTCATATCCCAGCTCCACCTCGCCGATCACCGGAATCTGAAGCCCCTTCAGCCGCAGCACCAGCGGAGAATCAATCGGCACTCCCGGACTGATCACCGCCAGGTCAAATCCCGAAAGCACCTCATCGGAGACCTCCCCGATGAGCACATCCGCCCCGGTTTCCTCCGGGAACCGCGCCCTGATGCCCTCCTGCGTCAACTTTTCATTGCTATCATAAATTGTACAGACAGCCTTCACATGACACAGCGCCGTCAGCGCGCCCATGCCGCTCCTGCCGCTTCCTATAATAAATACCTTTTTATCCGTAAAATCCATAACTCCTCCTTTCACGCTGCGGTTCCACTTGCAGGAACCGAGCGCGGAAAAGCGTAAACTGCTTTGCGATTTCTGTGCTGCGGAGATGAGACTATTGACAGTTGTGGAAGCCACTGCTGAACACGATTGTCACGCCCATAGGCTCATCGAAGCGTCCAGCACGGCATGAGCGAAGCAGTTTACGCTTTTTCGCGCGACCCTTCCTCTGCTAACCGCCGCCATGAAATCCCCCTTCTACAGCCCTGCCAGCCCCACCAGGCACAGCAGCGCCGTCACCGTGGTAAACACCGCCACCACCTTCGTCTCACTCCAGCCTCCCAGCTCAAAGTGATGATGAATGGGCGCCATCCTGAAAATCCTCTTTCCGTGGCTTAACTTAAAATATGTAACCTGAATAATCACGCTGGCGACCTCCACCAGATAGATCAGCGCCACAATGGGAATAAACAGCTGCAGCCCCGTCATATAAGCGCAGCCTGCCACAAAGCCTCCCAGGGCCAGGGACCCCGTATCCCCCATAAACACACTGGCCGGATACACGTTAAACATCAGAAATCCCAAAAGAGCCCCGATCACCGCGCAGGTAATGGGCGTAATGCCCACGCCAAGCCCCATGCCCGCCACCGCGAAAAAGGTGGCGATCATAATTGTCACACTGCTCTCCTGCCCATCGATTCCATCCGTGAAATTGGAACCGTTGACGGTGCCCAGAATGATAAAAAACATCAGCGGAATGCTAAACCACCCTACGTTCAGAGTCTTGTCCATAAAGGGAATGCGCATGGAAAGATCCGCATCCCTGACCGCCAGCATATAAAAGGCAAACACCGCAGTCACCACAATCTGCCCCAGCATTTTCTGCATGCTTGTCAGCCCCATGGAGTGCTTCAGCACCACCTTAATATAATCGTCTATGAAGCCAATCAGCCCGAACCCCAGGGTCAGAAACAGCACCGGCACCACATCCGGATAATCCTTTACATAAAACAGACTGACAATGGTAATGCTGACCAGGAAAATAATACCCCCCATGGTGGGAGTGCCGGTCTTTTTTTTGTGGCTCTCAGGCCCCTCCTCCCGCTCTGTCTGTCCGAACTTCAGTTTTTTTAAATAAGGGATCGCGATAGGTCCCAGCACCACTGTGATGAGAAAGGAAACCACCACCGGGATGATTACCGGATATATTAAATCCTGAAACATTTATTTTTATCCTCCAGTCTTTGACGGGCCTAAGACTCGAAAAATCAGCTCTGCCCTATCGGGACATTATAATCCTTTTCTTCCAAATAGGGAAGTATATTTTCAAAAAGCTGTCTGACCACCGGCGCGCAGATCTGACCGCCGTAGTATACGCCCTGAGGATGAGTGATGATGCAGATGGCAATCACCTGGGGATCATCCGCCGGGGCAAAGCCGATAAAGGAGGCGATATACCTGCCGTTTCCTCTGGGAAGGGTCTGACTGGTGGCGGTTTTGCCGCCCACACGAAATCCCTCCAACTTGCCGTTTTTTCCGCCTCACTCGCTGACTACTGATTCCAT
>JAJPYH010000118.1:2966-9841 GCA_021205045.1 Lachnospiraceae bacterium
GATTCCAGAAGTTCACGCATGACAGCCGAGGTTTCTTCACTGACGATTCCCTCCACAGCCGGATATTCAAATACAGTCTCTTCCTCCCCGTCCACCGCCTTGATGGCAAAATGAGGGGTCACCCTGGTTCCGCCATTGATAATGGAAGAAACTGTAGTCAACAGCTGGATCGGTGTGATCTGGAAGCCCTGGCCAAAAGCCATGGTAGCTAACTCCACATTGCCCATATCCTCCATCTGGTGGACGATGGTTCTGGACTCTCCCGGCAGATCCACGCCGGTCTTCGTGCTCAGGCCGAAGCTTTCAAAATAGCTGTAATAGGTTTCCACCCCCAGCCGCAGACCGATCTGCACAAACACCGGATTGCAGCTGTTCTGCAAAGCGGTAATGAAGGTTTCCGCGCCGTGTCCCGTGGTTCTGGCACAGCGGATTCTCCTGTCATCCACTGTCACATACCCGGGGCAGTAAAAGCTTTCCTCCAGGGAAACCACGCCCGCCTCCAGGGCCGCGGCCGCGGTAATAATTTTAAATGTGGAGCCCGGCTCATAGCTGTCGCTGATGACGCCGTTGCGCCACATGGTGTTCAGATTTTCCTCTGTATTGCCGCCCTCCAGCTTTTCGGCCCAAAGCTCCGTCAGTTCATAGGGGGAATTGAGGTCAAATTCCGGCACATTGACACAGACGTATATTTCCCCGTTATTGGGATTCATGACCAGAATCATGACATTCTCCGCCTCTTTCGCCTCATAGGCCTGCAGGGCCAGCTGCTCGGCATAATTCTGAATATTGGCGTCAATGGTGATCACCAGATCCTGTCCGGCTGTGGGTTCCATGCGGCGCTCTCCCTCCTCCTGAAGCTCAATGCCGGAGGCGTCGGTCATGGTGAGAATTCTGCCGCTCTCGCCGGTCAGGTACTCATCGTACACTGTCTCCAGCCCAAGGATTCCCTGGTTATCACTGCCGGTAAAACCCAGCACCTTGCTGGCCAGCGTCCCGTAGGGGTAATAACGCTTATAATCCTCGTCCACCTTCACTCCCGCCAGATCATAGCTGCGGATGCGGTCCCCCACTTCCTTGGATACATTGCTTTTGATCCGCTCTCTGGAGGAATATTTTTCCACACGGGTGCGCACATATTCTTCGGAAAGCTCCAGCTCCTCGCAGAGAACCCGGATCACCCTCTCCGGATCCTCCACCTGATTGTAAATCACGGAGATGGTGCACACCGTCTCATTGTCCGCCAACACAACTCCGTTGCGGTCCAGGATGCGTCCCCGCAGGGCTTTGATTTCCCGTTCCCGCTCCTGTAAATCGGTGGCCAGTCCGGAATAATACTCTCCCTGCACCACCATAATATAAATCAGCCTTCCCAGCAGAGCGCACAACAGCAGGATGCTGGCCGCCGCGAAGAACAGGATTTTCCTCTTCTGATATGTCCTGACAAACATAAATAACCTCACAGAAAGTGTTGTTCTTAACTTATGTTTCTTTCCATGAGGTTATGCCCAAAGTGTCTCCAAGGCTGTTAGTCTACGTTGTCTCCGGTTCCTTTTATTCTGTTGTAGCTTTTTGTTTTCATCCATCTATTCTTCTGTCGTCCCGGTCTCTCCGGACTCTGTTCCTTCCGTACCGGTCTCTCCGGTTTCCGTCGCAGTCTCTGTGCTCTCCACAATGTCCGCCACCGTGGAGCCGATGGTGGTCGTGGTGGCTTCATTATCAGCGCCGGTTTCATTCAGCAGGTCTGAATTATCTCCGCTCTCCTGAATCTCCTCCTCGGTATCCTCCAGCGCCCTCTTTTCCAGGTAGCCCTGGATCACGGCCTCGCTTCTTGCGGCCAGCTCCTCTTCCTCCTCCTCAGTCAGCTCCTCTGTCATGTAAATTCCCAGATAGGGCAGGATATCGGTCATGATATCCTCGCTGAGCCAGCAGGCGTACTTGGTGGAATTGCCCTGGTCCTCCACATTGGGCCGGTCAATGACCACATACACCAGCACCTGGGGATCGTCCGCCGGTGCGTAGCCGCAGAAGGAAATGACGTAATCCCCGTTGCCTCTGGGAAGGGTCTCGCTGGTGCCGGTCTTGCCGCCGATCAGATACCCTGCCACGGCCGCTCTGGTACCGGTACCCTCGGTCACCACATTATTACAATACTCGATAATCTTTTCACTGGTGGACTCGGAGATGGTCTGCTTCACCAGCTTGGCAGAAATATTTTCCACCACAGTTCCGTTGGAGCTGACAATCTGACTGACCACCCGGGGCTCGTACAGATACCCGCCGTTGACCAGAGAACAGAAGCTGGCCGCCATCTGGATCATGGACACCTGAAAGCCCTGTCCGAAGGACGAGGTGGCCAGCTCTGCGCTGCCCATGGTGTCCGCCGTGTAGATCAGGCTGGCTGTTCTGGCTTCTCCGGCCAGATCAATGTTGCTCTTTAAGCCGAAGCCAAAGCGATTCTGGAATTCCGCGAAGGTGTCGCTGCCCATGGCCTGAGAAATATACATCATGGCCACGTTGCAGGATTCCTCGGTGGCCTCGGATACCGTCACCGTCCCATGCCCGGAGGTATTGTGGCAGCTGATGGTCCAGCCGCCGACCTGCAGATAGCCGTTGCACTCATAGGTCTCATTGCCGGTGATGGTGCCCGTCTCCAGAGCCATGGCCACGGTGAAGGGCTTGGCCACGGAACCCGGCTCATAGGTATCGGAAATGCAGAAGTTGCGCCAGATCTGGTTGAGCTCTGTATAATAAGCGTCCTCATTGTCCTCAGCCGTAAGGACTTCTATCTCCGCCTCCGTAAAGTACCCGCTCAGATCATAGGGATCATTGCAGTCAAAGCCGGTGTTGCTGGCCATGGCCAGGACGCTTCCATCGTTGACGTCCATAACGATCACGCCGATATTCTCCGCGCCCGCTCCCTCTCTGTAATTGTTCCTGAGCTCTTCATTATAATAATCAATCCATTTCTCCACAATGGTCTGAATATTGGCATCAATGGTGGTCGCAATGCTGTAACCGTCGGAAGCCGGAATGGTGGTCACGTTGACCTCGCTGTCCTCATTCAGATAGCCGTATTCCCTGCCCGCGGTGCCGTTGAGCGTATCGTTGTAATACTCCTCCAGGCCGAACATCCCGTTATTGTCGCTGCCGGTGAAGCCCAGCACCTCGCTGGCCAGAGTGCTGTAGGGATAGACTCTCTCATACTTTTCCTCAAACCAGATGCCGGTAATGTGGGTGCCGCCGTAGCTCTCTTCCTTAGCCTCCGCTGCTGCCTTTCCCGTCTCGTAGACCTGATCCACATAATCATAATAGGCCTGCATCTCATCATAGGAAATGCTCTTGCATACAATAAGGTACTGGGAGGAAGGATACTCGCTGACATATTCCTTTACTGCCGCAATATCCACACTATCAAAACATGCCTCCAGGGCTTCCAGCGTAGGTGTGTAGGCCTCATCGTCCGACAGCATGACCTTCGTATCCAGAATCACGTTGTACCGCTTCTCGCTGTAGGCCAGAATGGTGCCGTTGGCGTCCAGAATGGAACCCCTTTTGTAGGGAAGCGTGGTGGAATCGTAGGCCTGCTGGCTTAAGACGATCTGCTTGTATTTTTCCTCACTGGTGGCGGTGATATTCACCAGTCTCCAGATTAAAAAGCCTGTAGCTATCAGACAGATGCCGCAGAAAAAAGCCAGCTTTCTGCGCATATAGGGCCGGAATTTGGTGAAATCCACTTTTCTTTTCCCGTTTTGCCCCCTTTGTCTGTTCGACGTGTTCTGTACGTTTCTGCCCCCTCTTCCTGAATTTTCTCTGCTGCCCATATCAATCCTCGTCCGTAATCACGACGCTTTGCTCCAGATAATCGTCGATCTGGGAATCGTATGTAATAATCTGATCCTCGGAGGCATATACCATACCAAGATCCATGATGGCGATTTCCCTGACTTTCTCCAGATCCACGCTGGCCTCGATCCTGTTCAGATACTCGTCATTGCTGTCGGCCAACTCGTTGATCTCGCTTTCCTTGGTCTGGATACTGCTGCGCAGCTGGGTAATGTCCGACTGCAGACTCACATACCGCAGCACCATCACGGCCAGAAACACAAACGCCAGCGTCAGCACCAGCAAACCCAGCTTATCCACCGGAGAAGCCTTCAGATTGACCTTTGCCTTCTCAGCCCTGATATCCACCTGATGTCTTACCGGAGCCTGCCTGCGGGCCGGAGAAGCCTGGGACGCGCTCTGCCTGTAAGCCGGGGCCGCCTGAGACATACTCTGTCTGCGGGATGCTGACCCCTGGGACGTGCTCTGCCTGTATGTCGTAGCTGCCTGGGACGCACTCTGCCTGCGGGATGCTGACCCCTGGGACGTGCTCTGTCTGTATGTCGTAGCTGCCTGGGACGCACTCTGCCTGCGGGATGCTGATCCCTGAGACATACTCTGCCTGTATGTCGAAGCTGCCTGGGACGTGCTCTGCCTGCGGGATGCTGACCCCTGAGATGAACTTCTCCTGCGGGTCGGAACCGGCTGCGCAGCCGCGGCGCCATACTGATACTGGGCATTCCCTCTTTGTCCGGCCGTTCTGCCGTTTCCGGCACCGGTCCTGGTATTCATTTGTGCGCTGGTATTTCTGCGGTTTGTGTAATTGCCTGCCATGTTCAAACCTCCCGGACTGATTGCTGCTGTCCGCAGCCGACTTTTTCGAAGACTCTCAGCTTCGCACTTTTGCTCCTCTTATTTTCGTCAAGTTCCCTCTGCGAGGGTAAAATTGGTTTCTTTGTAATGATTTTCCCTTTGGATACTCTGCCGCAGGTACACACCGGAAATGACGGCGGACAGATGCAGGGCTTCTCCGCTTTCATAAACGCGGATTTCACAATGCGATCCTCCAGAGAATGAAAGGTGATGATGCACAGTCTCCCTTCCGGTGCCAGAAGATCAATCATATCCTCCATGGAACCCTTCAGCACATCCAGTTCCTGATTGCACTCAATCCGGATGGCCTGGAAGGTCTTCTTGGAAGGATGCCCGCTGACGCGCATTCTGGCGGGGATGGCCGCAGCGATAATCTCATTTAACTGACCAGTGGTCTCGATAGGAGCCTTCGCCCTCTCCGCGCAGATATGTTTGGCGATGTTTTTGGCGAACTGATCCTCCCCGTAATCCCTGATAATCCTGTACAGCTCCATCTCCGGATAGGTGTTCACAATCTCTCTGGCGGACAGGGCCTGCCGGTCGTCCATGCGCATGTCCAGGGGCGCATTCTCCCGATAAGAAAAGCCTCTCTCCACTGTATCCAGCTGAAAAGAGGAAACCCCAAGATCCAGCACAATGCCGTTTACCTGCCTGACTCCCTCCGCTTCCAGGCGCTCCCGCATGAAACGGAAATTGCTGCGGATAACAGTCACCCGGTCTCCGTAAGCTTTCAGCCGCTGGGAAGCTGCCTCGATGGCATCCCCGTCCTGGTCAAAGCCGTAAAGATGACCTTTGCCGGACAGGCGCATACAGATCTGCTCCGCGTGACCGCCGCCCCCCAGGGTGCCGTCCACGTATACGCCCTCCGGCTGTATATTCAACTCATCAATTGTCTCCTGTAAAAGGACGGAATAGTGCCGAAACTCCATGTTGATCTCCCCTGTCCTGACTGCTCCGGATACGATATCGCTGTTCACAGCCGCTTCTTTTCCGTCAGCCTGAGTATCTGACGCCCGCAGACTGCTCCGCATAATTCCCGGAATTTCTCCAGACGGTCAGCCTGAGGATCCGGCGCCCGCAGACTGCCCGCTATAAGCGGATACCCACACTGTCCAGATAGGCCATGGATTGATCCACATCGATGTCCTCATTCTCCGCGTTCCAGCGGTCTCTGTCCCAGATCTCCACATGACGTCCGCTGCCTACCATACACACTTCTCTGTTCAGAGACGCGTACTCTCTCAGCTCCGTCGGTATCAGAAAACGCCCCTGCTTGTCCAGATCCACGTAGGCCGCACCGGAGAGGAAAAATCTCAGCACCTTGCGGGACTCCTTGTTGGTAATGGAGAGGGTGTCCAGCTTCTCCTCGAACTGGCTCCACTCCGTTTTGTCGTACACAAACAAACACCCATCGATCCCCTTCGTCACCACAAACTCCTCGCCCAGCGATTCCCGCAGCTTCGAAGGAAGAATGAGCCTGCCTTTCGTATCAAGCGTGTTGTTATATTTGCCCGCGTACATAAAGCTTTACCTTCCAACATCAGTCCGGCTTTGAGGGAGTACAACCGCCACTTTCAGGTCGCTATTCACAGCCGCTTCCCTTCACATGCGCAATCTCGCCCGCTTCGCGTGCTTTCCCGCCCCTTACGGAGCTAAGATTGCTTATGTGAGGGAAGGTGACTGATTCTCAGTCAACTTGAAATGTATAATCTGTCTCTTACAAGTGAGCTTGACGAGCCAGATTATACATTTCAAGTCGGCTGTGAATAGTAACACTTTTAAACCATTTTCGTGATTTTTTGTGCACTTTACTCCCTTTCCCTCCACTTAGGATATAGATTACTCCTTTTTGCTCTGATTGGCAAGTGGAAATATCAAAAATATTTATTTTTGTTTTCAACTTGTTAACATCATACACAAAAGCACTCCGGATAATAAAAAGCCTGCGGCGGCTGTAAGTCATTTCCTACAGTGCCACAGGCTTTTTCTTTTCATATCCGGGCTGACCGGGAACTGCCCGGTTCTTACACTTTCTCTATTACGCAGGTGTGTCTTTTTGCGTTTTCTCCTTTTGCAGCCTTATCATAATCAATTCCCACCAGAAGCAGATTACCAAAATATTTTTTCAGATCTCCATCGTACCGATTTTCATGAATCTGCTTAATCGCGGTATTCGCAGC
>JAJPYH010000118.1:9921-20152 GCA_021205045.1 Lachnospiraceae bacterium
ATTTTAGTTCGATAATCATCGCCGGTTTATCCGTACCCTTTCCAGGCAGAAACGCCAGATCCGCAAACCCCTTCCCCTCCGGGAATTCCGGAACAATCTTGTAAAATCTTCTTGCCGTATAATAAGCAATCATAATCGCACTGCTCAAAGAAGCTTCATTATTGTAACGCAATACAGAAGAGTTCAGACTGTGCGCCTTTTCCAACGCCTCAGCTACTGCATTACTGTCCCCTCGCAGTGTCGCTTCCAACAAATCTTCTGACTCCTGTATCAGTTCCCCCACATCCTTCCACTTGTCTCCTGTAACTGCGTCAGCAAAAGCACCTGCCACCTCCTGATTGGGAATAAATGCCTTTTCATTTTTGGCATCATACCCAAGATACCCAAGATGAATCAGCAATGTCAGCACATCATCCTTACTCCTGAAAGAAGATACATCATTTTGAAAGGTTCTGACCTTAACCCTTATCCTTTCTCCTCCCATCATGGCTACAACAGCGTCTTTTAATCCGTCATAATTCATACTGATATAGTTTTTCAGCGATTCATATGTTTCGGAACCTGTCCAGTAATTCGCAAACTCCTCATTTACCACAGCCTTCATCACAGAGTTCGGACTATATACATGCTGAATCCGACTGAAAGTATAGCCATCGTACCAGGCGCTCATCTGCTCAAAATCCATGTCATGATCCGCGCAGAGCTTTGTAACTTCCTCTTGGGTAAAGCCAATGTATTTCGCCAGCTTGGCCGGATTTGTCATCGTAAACTCCAGAAAATCCGTCAGAGCCGACTCTGTACCGTATTTTTTTATCGGGAGAATTCCCGTCATATATGCGGCAGCTATTGTATTGTCAGTAATTGGACCTGCTTTAAAAAGACCGCGCAGCAGCTGTATATATTTTTTCTGAAGGGTCTCATCATTTTGGGCTTCACGGAACAGAGCATCCCACTCATCTATGATAATAACGAATTTTTCTCCCGTTTTTTCAACGATATCAAACAGGGCGTCCGCCAGAAAGGTCTCTTCTTTTCGGATGCATGCCGGAAAAAATGTCTGCAATTCCTCTATCACCGCAGCCTGCAGATCAAGAACAATATCGCTGCCCTTATTTTTTGCCCGGGAAATAAACCGCGTAATATCCAGGTAAATGACATTATATCGGTTCAGGCCTTTTTCAAATGACGCTTTTCCTGCTATTTCCAATCCTTCAAAAAGGGAACGGGAATCGCAGCTTTTGTCGTAATACGCGCAAAGCATCTTGGCTGCAAAAGACTTCCCAAAGCGTCTGGGACGACTGAAACAGGTCAGCTTACGCGGAGTATCAATTGTGCTGTTCACATAATCTATCAGCCCTGTCTTATCCACATAGATATCATTGGTGATTGTCCGAAAGCCTTCATTTCCCGGGTTTAAATATGCGCCCATTCTATTATCCTTTCCCAAAATTTTTACTGTCAATTCTCCGAATTCTTCCTGTCAATGACAGATTATCCTCTGTTTTCAGTATAACAAACCTGAAAAATTACCGCAACCTGTTTATTTACGGTGAATATAAAAAACAATGGCAAGTCGTTTTTGATACTCCCATTTTCAGAATATAACCGGCAGTTTAAGTGCCTATCGAACCACCTTCCGCCGCTGCTGCCGGGAAATGACCGGCAGCAAAACCGCCGACGGCAGAAGTCGCTGTCCCAAAGTGCCGATCCGTACAAGAGGCGAGGGGATAATCACTGTCCTCCTCTTTTTCATGCCGCGAAAGGCTTCCCTGACACAATACCCCGGTGAGATTCCCTTCATGGCAAAGACCACATTGGCCCTGGCGTTGAATTCCGTATCCACCGGCCCCGGGCAAAGGACAGCCACATACACCGGACTTTGGGCCTCCTTCAGCTCTCTGGCCACCGCCCTGGTCAGACTGACCACATAGGATTTGGAGGCATAATAGGCCGCCATGTGAGGCCCCGCCGGCAAAAGCCCCGCCGCGCTGCCCACATTCAGGATGGTGCCGAAGCCCTGCTTTTCCATCTTCTGCAGCATCCCCTTAAATAAAATATGCATGGCCCGCACATTCACCTCCATCAGAGATACCTCTTTGGACAGCTCCGTGTCCGTAAAGCTGCCGCAGACGCCGAAACCGGCATTGTTGATGAACGCATCCACCCGCATATTTTTCAGCTTTTCGAGAAAATCATAACACTCCTCTTCCACCGACAAATCTGCGGGCCAGATGCGGCAGGGCACCTGCAGACTGTCCGCCAGATCCTTCAGTCTCTCTTCCCTGCGCCCCGTCAGCACCAGCCGATAGCCCTTCGCCGCAAAGGCCAGGGCAAATTCCCGGCCGATGCCGGAGGTGGTGCCTGTGATTACCGCTGTTTTTCTTTTCATATTATCATTGCCTCCCGTCTGTCAGTAGTATACCCCAAAACAGTCAGAAAGCACAACCATCTGCTCCCATGAATATCAGCATTATCCCTCTGGCACCGCTCCTCATATCACTGTTTAGAAAAAATGAACAGATGAAAACTGTGACAAATCCGCTTTCCCACGCCTATAAAAGGCAGGGGCAAATATTTTGTCCTGAAAAATCGAAAAATGTCTGTTTGGGAGTTGAAGAATAATTGAATCTGCGGTATTCTGAACTTAAACTCACAGAATTTGTTACGGATTACTTATATGATCAGATTGTTCTTCCGCTCATGGACATTGGGAAGGAGAGCGGATGATCGTTGACATGTCCGGGAAGGTACTGAGAAACATCGCAGATGTCCTGGAGGTAGATATCCGTCAGGTCCGGAAATGGATCCGGAAAGCGGCATCAATAAGTTGACAACTTCCGTATCACGGATATTGACAGCAGGATGATTTCATGACAAAGGTCTCCGATTTAAGAGTCCATACTCTTGAAGCGGAGACCTTATTTTATGGCAACTTCATTCGTTCTACTGTCGTCTGCCGGATGAATTAACGGGTTCCTTTCCTTTTACCGTATACTTCCGCACCGATGAAGCCCAGGCTACCAATGAAGACCAGCGCAATCCAGAATATCAAATCCGCGCTGTCCCCGGTCTGCGGGGAAGTGCTTTCATCAGGGCTGCCGCTTGCGGGAATGTCCACAACATCCATTGCTGCCAGTAACAGTACCTTCATTGGTGCAGCTTGTTATTACGCCGGAATAACGGGAGTTGCCCATATTCCCCACAATGCCACCCACATAACTGGTCCTGCTTTTGCCGATACTGTTGACCGTTCCCTTGTTGACACAACTGGTGATGGAAGCGCCGCTCGCGCGAACGCCGCAGGCACCTGCAATCCCTCCGACATATTGCACCCCGGAAATATAGCAGTCCTCCGCCAGTGTGATATTACTGATGGTGGCGCCGCTTGCCTCCCCGAACAGGCCCTGGTAGCTGTCAGCGGTGGTATCGATGTACAGGCCGGAGATGGTATACCCCTTGCCGTCAAAGGTACCCGTATAATATAAGGAAGTGCTTGCACCGTAGTTTCCAATGGGCGTCCAGGTAAGTGTTCCTTCTTCGCCGAGGGTCGTTACATAGGGGTTTAAGTCAATATTGGCAGTCAGTACCGCATTGGCACTGGCATTCGCCTCGGTAATCCCCTCCTGAGATGTGTCGCCGTTGACCAGAGCCGCGAACCAGTAAAGCTGCCCCGCGTTGCCAATCTGATACACACCGTTTTCATCCTGCTCCGCGGGCTGATAGCTGCCACAGGAGCAAATACCGGTATCGGCGTCATAATCATGCGTGTGCTCATTCTCCGCGCTGACGCCGGTCAACAGAAGAGGAAACGCTTCTCCCGTTTCTATGATTTCCGTGACTTCCACAGACTCTCCTGCTTTGTTAAGCTCCTCCGTCCCGGCAGCTTCCTCCTCTCCGGCAGGACCTTGCTTTTCGCCGGTTTCCTCCGCCCCGGACGGATCCTGAGCTTCACCGGTCTCTTCCGCCCCGGATGACTCTTCCACTTCGCCGGTTTCTTCTGCCTCGGCAGACTCTTCTGCTTCGCCCGGTTCTTCCGTTCCGGTCAGTTCCCCTGTTCCGGCTGATTCTTCCGTTTCCGCAGAAATCTCCACCTTAACAGGTTCCTCCGCCTGCACTCTCAGCTCCGTCATCGACAAAAGCCCCGTCACCAGACAGCACGCCAGCAGCAGACTGATGCTTTTTCTTTTTAATCTCATGTTGTATACCCTCCCTCCGCCTGTTGTTCAGGCAATAATAATAAATGACCTGATGTTATGTCATCTAATCTCTTATGAACGCAAAAAGGGCGCATCCCGCCCGTGGTAAATCCACGAGCAAAATACGCCCGGTAAAATGAACTTATTTCTTTCTAAGCGCTCAAAAGAGACAGACTTATCCGTTTGTTTGTTTGTTTGTTTGTTTGTTTGTCAAAGATTATGGCGGCAAATTTCATTTTGTCAATCTCTTTTCTGCTCATGAAATAAACAAAAATTTGTTCCTGTTTCCACTTAGGAGCTGTCACAAAATAATACGTACAGATCCTTATTGTCTGCCCACAGCAGGAAATGCACTGTGCTGTGTCAGCTTGAAGATCATGTTATTTTATCATTTATTTTGAATTTTGACATCACCCATTTTCGGTCAAAAACGGGTGAGTCACCGGGAAAGCAATGCCGGGATCATTTTTCTGTGGAAAACCCTGGCGTTTGTCCCCCATACCACTCTTTAGAAAAAATTAACAGATTCAAACTGTGACAAATCCGCTTCCCCACGCCTATAAAAGGTAGGGACAAATATTTTGTCCTGAAAAATCGAAAAATGTCTGTTTGGGCGTTGAAGAATAATCGGATCTGTGGTATTCTGAGTTTAAACCTGCAGATATTGTTTCTGATTACTCATAAGATCAGATTGCTTTCCCGCCCATGGACATTTGGGAAGGAGAGCGGATGAAGCGACAAAAGCTTCCACAGAAGACAAAACCGCAGACGAAATTCCCAAAGACAAATGCAACATCTGATTTACCAGAGGCAAACGCAGCATCTGATTTGCCAAAGAAAAACGCGACATCAAATTTACCTGAGGAAAAGGCCCAGGGCACTGCACCAGGAAAGAGAAAACGAGGCAAAGCATCCACAGGCTCCGGGAGGAAAAGCCGTGGCACACCATATGATGATGTGTTCCGCACCCTCTTGAACGACTGCACCCCGTTGATTCTCCCCATCGTCAATGAGATGTTTGGGACGGGTTATACCGGAAAGGAGACGGTCGAACTCCATCCCGACCTGCATTTTCTCAACCGGCAGGGCGGGGAGATGCAAAAGCGTATCACCGACTCCTGCTTTACCGTAATCGGCACAGTACCAAGGCATTTCCTGCTGGAGATGCAAAGTACATCGGACAGCAGTATGCTGGTCAGAATCTTTGAGTACTCCACCCAGATCGCCCTGGACAGCGGAGAAGTCACCGGCAATACACTGCATGTCACCATCCCGGACTGCGGCATCCTATTTTTGCGAAGCACCCGGAACACCCCCGAACGGATGCAGATCAGAATCGACACACCGGGAGGCTCCGCCAGCTTTGATGTGCAGGTGCTGAAGACACAGCAATATACCATTGATGAAATCTTTGAGAGAAAACTTTTCATGCTGATCCCCTTTTACATTTTTTCACATGAGAAGGCCTTTCCGGAATACAATACGAATGAAGAAAAGCTTGAGGAACTGAAGACAGAATATATTGACATCACGAACAGGCTGCGGCATTTGAAGGAAGCCGGACAGATCACGGAATATCAGCATCGAATGATCGTTGACATGTCCGGAAAGGTACTGAAAAGCATCGCGGCAAAATATGACAGAATCAGGGAAGGAGTTGGAGAGACTATGACAGGCAGAATTATTGAGACAGAGGCCAGCAGGATTTATCACGAAGGAGAAAGGAATAAATCCGAACGCACGGCCATCAATCTTTATAACAGAGGCGATAATTTTGAGGAAATTGCAGATGTCCTGGAGGTAGATATCCGTCAGGTCCGGAAATGGATCCGGAAAGCGGCATCAATAAGTTGACAACTTCCGTATCACGGATATTGACAGCAGAATAACGTCACGACAAAAGGCTCCGATTGAAAATTTTTCTTGAATCGGAGCCCTTATTTTACAGTGGCATCCTCTCCCCACACCTGCCAGAAATGTTTCCCCGAAAAACCTGTTGAAACCATCGGTTAACTGTGCTAAACTATCTCCCAGAAAGGCACTTTGCCTGTATAAAGTAACAGAAACAGAAGAAAAGAGGTTATTTTTCATGGAACTTACCAAAGAATTCTATGAGGCGGCCGAGAAAAGCTTCGACTCCGACCGTGCCAACACCGTGGCCATGAACGCCGTTATGAACAACGGGCTAAAAAAGTCCGCCACTGTGGCTCAGACCGCGTGGGACCTGCCCCACACCTACTCCATCTCCTTAAAGCAGGGAGATATCACCGCTCAGAAGCAGAGCGGACGCTGCTGGATGTTCGCCGCGCTGAACGTGATGCGCTACGACATCATCCACAGCCTGAATCTGAAGACCTTCGAGCTCTCCCAGAGCTATCCGCTGTTCTATGACAAGCTGGAGAAATCCAATTATTTCCTGGAGAGCATCCTGCAGACTTTGGACGAGCCCACCAACGGCCGTCTCATCTCCTATCTGCTGCAGTCCCCCGTGGGCGACGGCGGTCAGTGGGATATGTTCGCCAACCTGGTGCGCAAATACGGCGTCGTGCCCAAGGACGCCATGCCGGAATCCGTTCCCTCCTCCTCCACCCGTGATCTTTGCTCCGTGCTGACCGAAAAGCTCCGCACCTATGCCTGCCAGCTGAGAACCGCCCACGCAAAGGGCGCTTCCATGGAAGAGCTGCAGTCCAAGAAGGCGGAGATGATGGACGAGGTTTACCGCATCCTTACCATCTGCCTGGGCAAGCCGCCGAAGACCTTTGATTTTGCCGTCCGCGACAAGGATGACAATTACATCACCGAAAAGCAGATCACGCCTCTTGAGTTCTTTGACAAATATGTGGGCTGGAATCTGGACGACTACGTGAGCCTGATCAACGCCCCCACCGCCGACAAGCCCTATCACAGAAGCTACAGCGTGAAATTCCTGGGCAACGTGGTGGAAGGCAAGATGGTGCGCTACTTAAATCTGCCCGCGGATATGCTCAAGGAAGCTGCCATTGCCCAGTTAAAAGACGGCAGACCGGTATGGTTCGGCTGTGATGTGGGCAAGTGCTCCAGCCGTGAAGGCGGCCTGATGGATCTGGACGCCTATGATCTGGAATCTCTTCTGAACGTGGACTTCCCCATGACCAAGGCCGAGCGCCTGGATTACGGACACAGCCAGATGACCCACGCCATGGTCTTCCAGGGCGTAGATCTGGATGAGAACGACAAGCCCGTTCGCTGGCGCGTGGAGAACAGCTGGGGCAAGGACGCCGGCAAGGACGGCTACTATGTGATGAGCGACGACTGGTTCACCGAGTACAATTATCAGGTTCTTGTCAATAAGAAGTATCTGCCGGCCGAGTGCATCGCCGAATATGAGGCGGAGCCGATTATGCTGGAGCCCTGGGATCCCATGGGGTCACTGGCGCAGATGCAGTAAATCAGGATACGCATAAATCTACGCTCTTCTGAGAATGAAATATATGACAAAAAAAGCCCCGCTTCGGCGGGGCTTTTTTTGTCACACTATAACATGCTCATCCGTAATTTCAACAATCTTTTCAATCGCGTATAGAGGCAGGTTCACAAGCCAGTCTTCTTTTCTGAAGTTTGCCATGGAAGTACGGACAGATACCTCGCAAGAGAATTTCTCCCGAAAGGTTCTCAGGCTCTTAGCCTTCAGATTTTCCTCCGCCTTTACCTCTATCGGTACAATCATCTCGCCGGTATCAACCACAAAATCAATCTCACAGGAACCCCTGTCATTGGTGTAGTAGTATACGCCCAGATCCTCAATCGTTTTTAATTGCTGACAGACATACTGCTCTGTAAGCGCCCCCTTAAACTCCACGAAAAGTTGATTCCCATCCAGCAGAGTACGCTGGCGAAGTCCTGCCATACAGCCAAGCAGCCCCACATCCACCAGAAAAAGCTTAAATGCCTTCAAGTCTTCATACGCTTTCAGAGGAATTTCTGCAGTGTTTACACGGCTGACCTTATGGACAAGCCCACAATCAGAAAGCCACATAATTGCTGTTTCATATTCTTTTGCGCGGGCGCCCTCACGGATAAGGCCATAAATAAACTTTTTATTTTCTTTTGCAAGCTGAGACGGAATACTGTTCCACAGCATGCGGATTTTTGGCACAATCTCGTTCGGAGCATGTTTGGAGAAATCCTGCTCATAAGCGGCAAGGATTCTCTTTTGAATGTTCCGAACCTCATTAAAATCTTTATTTTCTGCAAAGCTCTGCACAGCCTCGGGCATGCCCCCCACAAAATAATAGTACTTCAGGAAGTCAATATATGTTTGCCTGAAGCTCGTAATCAACTCAAAATCCTTCTGATCCAGAAGTCCGGCAAAACGTCCCTTATCAGTCGCCATCAGAAATTCCCGGAAGGAGAGCGGATAAAGCTTCAGGAAATCCACTTTTCCCACAGGGAAGGAAGTACCCTCGTGCAGAGCAATACCAAGCAGGGATCCGGCACAGACAATATGATATTCCGGCGCATTCTCGTAAAAATATTTGAGAGAAGTCAGCGCTCTCGGGACCTCCTGCACCTCATCAAAAATAAGCAGGGTATAATCCGGTTCTATCTTACAATCCGCATACAGTTCCAATCCCATAATCAGACGATCGGTATCCAGATCAGACGCAAATAATTCCGCCATTCTGGAATTAGAGTCAAAGTTAATATAAACCGTATGCTCGTATTCCTGTTTGCCAAACTCTTGCATCAGCCAGGTTTTTCCAACCTGTCGTGCTCCCTCGATAATCAACGGCTTGCGTCGTTTGCTTTCCTTCCACTTCTTTAATTTTTCCATGGCAATTCGATACATGAACACACCTCCATCATTCCGGTATGAGTGCATTGTAGTACGGAATTACAAAAAATGCAACGTATTTTTGCTCGCCGCTTGCATTTTTTACAGTGAAATTCTGCCTCTAATTCCTTTTTTATAGCAATGACTTTATGCCGTTTAGGAGCTGCCGCAAAATAATGATTAAGGCGCTGCACCAGCTGTTAACATTTTCTCAGGACATCTTCCACCCGCTCCCTCTCCGGCATGGACTTCAGCGCCCCCTTCTTCGTAGTCACCAGATAGGCCGCAGCGTTGGCAAAGCGAAGCATTTCCCTCAGATTCTCTTTCGTCAGCCCCTCCAGCCCATGATCCAGCACAAAATTCAGCACGCAGGCACAGAAGGTATCCCCCGCGCCGGTGGTCTCGATGGTGCCGCCCAGCCGGAAGGAGGGCACAAATACCTTCTCCTCCCCATAGTAGGAATAGCTTCCCTCCGCACCGGCGGTCACATTGATCAGGGAAATACCAGGAAACTCCTCTTGCAGTGCGGCCGCACCTATGTCAAAGTCTGTTTCTCCGGTGAAAAATTCAATCTCATTGTCCGCGATCTTTAAGATATCGCACCGGGACAGCCCCCAGCGCATCTGCTCCTTCGCCGTCTCCATGTCAGACCACAGTGGCGGCCGCAGATTGGGGTCAAAGGAAATCAGAGCGCCGCTCTCCTTCGCCATGGCCACAGCCCTCTTTGTGGCGTCCCGCACCCCCTCATGAGTCATGGAAAGAGTACCGAAATGAAAAATCCGGGTATCCCGCAGCATATCCTCCGGCAGCTCCTGTGCCCTCAGCATCATATCCGCGCCGGGATTGCGGAAAAAGGAAAACTCCCGGTCCCCGTCCGGGGCGTTTTTCACAAAGGCCAGGGTGGTCTTCACTTCCCTGTCCGCGATCAGGCCGTCCATACAGATTCCCGCTTTCTCACAGACCTGCCGCAAAAGGCCGCCGAACATATCCTCTCCCACCTTGCCCACAAAAGCGGTCCGCCTGCCCAGTTTCTGCAGCATGGCCAGCACATTGCAGGGCGCGCCGCCGGGGTTGGCCTCAAAAAGAGGATTCCCCTGGGCACTTACGCCGCTGTCCGTGAAATCAATCAATAATTCGCCCAGGGCGACCACGTCCCGATTTTTATGTTCCATCATTATATTCTGCCTTTCTGCGAAAGGCACCGATGGGGTTATGAAACAGC
>JAJPYH010000009.1 GCA_021205045.1 Lachnospiraceae bacterium
GGCTGGCATAAAATCAAATGAAGGTATAGCCAGTTAATTATTATTCGATGTACTAATGAAAGAGAGCGTGTCAGAGGTTTGGCGGACAACGCAGGAAAGCCTGATCAATGTGCTGCCTTCAGACACGCAGTGGTACCGGAGGCGTTTACCTATGAGAAATCTATCGGAGTGGCAAAAGTTTGAAATGACAGGAAAGATCGCCGACTATCTGGCCTACGTGGGAGCGGAGGCAAAGGAGCATACCGTGGATATGGAGGGAAAGGAGGGGGACTTCGTCCATGCAGGATATCATTACGGTGACAGGAATGATTCTGAAAGCGGAACCTGTCGGGGAATATGATAAACGCATCGTGCTCCTGACAAAGGAGAGGGGGAAGCTTTCCGCCTTTGCCAGAGGAGTACGCCGGCAGGGCAACCGCTTTATGGCGGCGGCCAGTCCCTTTTGCTTTGGACAGTTTGAGCTATATCCAGGCAGGAAGGCTTACAATCTGCAGGGGGTACATATCGAACAGTACTTTGAGCAGCTGCGCACGGATTATGAGAAGGCCTGCTACGGCTTTTATTTCCTGGAGGTCGCGGATTATTACGGCAGGGAAAATAATGACGACAAGGAGCTTTTAAAGCTTTTATACCAGTCCCTGCGGGCCCTGATTCATCCGGCTTATGATCCCAGACTTGTGCGGGCCGTATATGAAATCAAGGCGATCGCAGTCAACGGAGAATTCCCCGGCCTTCTGAAAGGAATCTCCCCGGACAGCGCCTGCGGCTACGCCATCACCTATATTGTCACATCCAGCGTGGAAAAGCTCTACAGCTTCCGCCTCTCTGAGGAGGTTCTGGAGGAACTGGTCAGATGCGCACGGGAATATCGGACAAAATGTATCCCACAAAAATTCAAAAGTCTTGAAATATTGGAAACCTGCGGTTGAAAAACCGATAAAATTTGTATATAATGTGCTACGGGGCAGTTCCTGCGCCAAATGGTAATCAGGTGATTTATCAAAGGGAGCAGAGCAGCTGATGATAGAGGCCCGCGCCCACAGGCGAAGATCTGCTGACAGGGTTTGCGGCGCGGTTCCCGTAATGTGCGCAAAGGGAGACATAATATGAAGACCAGACATATCTTGACGGCGATGCTGGCTGTGACTGTAATGATCATATCATCCGGCTGCGGTACGGTTTCACTGGATGCTGTCAGTCAGGACACCATCGGGTTAGCGAAGGATCAGAGCCTGACCTACACCATTGTGGCGGATTTTGATGAGGAATATTATGATGTGGACGAGCTGACGGCCATGGCTGAGGCGGAGACCGAGGAAAGCGGCCTGGGCATCCGGGTAAGCTCGGCGGAGGTGACGGACAATGTACTCAGCTTCACCTACGAGATGGACTCTGCCGATGACTACCAGACCTTTATGGAGACCTCCTGCTATCTGGGCACCATTGCTTCGGCCTTCAGTGACAGCTATAAGCTGCAGGTGACAGTAACCTCGGTGAAGGACCAGTTTCAGATCACCCTTGCGGATGTGAGTCATACGGACTATTCCCTGTTTATCTGGAATGAGATCATTGCGGTCCGCTGCCCGGGAAAGGTGGTGTATTACAGCACCAACCTGGAGCTGACTGACGACTATGATGTGGTGCCTCTTGCGGACAGCACAGGGCCTTATTTCGTGGTTTATAGATGACGTCAGGATTTTGGAAGACGCCGGATATCCGGATGACATATTTATTCTGTGCCGACAGAAGGGAAGCACAGACTGAAAATGCTCACACTCACCTGGCGGCTCTGTGAGAAAATCCCGAATTTCATCGTTTATATTATAATATGAGGAGAGATCTTTTATGGAAAAATCAATGGACAAAATCAAGGCCCTCGCGGCAGCCAGAGGCTTCATCTATCCGGGTTCCGATATCTACGGCGGCCTGGCCAACACCTGGGACTACGGTAATCTTGGCGTGGAGCTCAAAAACAACGTAAAGAAGGCCTGGTGGCAGAAATTTGTGCAGGAAAATCCCTACAACGTGGGCGTGGACTGCGCCATTTTAATGAATCCCCAGACCTGGGTGGCCAGCGGCCATCTGGGCGGCTTTTCCGATCCTCTGATGGACTGCAAGGAATGCCATGAGCGCTTCCGCGCCGACCAGCTGATCGAGGATTTCAATAAGGCCAATGGAATAGAGCTTTCGGAGAGCCTTGACGGCTGGTCCAATGAGAAGATGAAGGCTTATATTGATGAGCACCAGATTCCCTGCCCCAGCTGCGGCAAACATAATTTTACCGATATCCGTCAGTTTAACCTGATGTTCAAGACCTTCCAGGGCGTCACCGAGGATGCCAAGAATACCGTATACCTGCGTCCGGAGACCGCACAGGGCATTTTTGTCAATTTCAAGAATGTGCAGCGGACAAGCCGCAAAAAGATTCCCTTCGGCATCGGCCAGATCGGCAAATCCTTCCGGAATGAGATTACCCCCGGCAACTTTACCTTCCGCACCAGAGAGTTTGAGCAGATGGAGCTGGAGTTTTTCTGTGAGCCGGATACCGATCTGGAGTGGTTTGACTACTGGAGAAGCTTCTGCATCAACTGGCTGAAGTCTCTTGGCTTAAAAGAGGAAGAGCTGCGCGTCAGAGACCATGAGAAGGAGGAGCTGAGCTTCTACTCCAAGGCCACCACAGACATTGAGTTTCTGTTCCCCTTTGGCTGGGGCGAACTGTGGGGCATCGCGGACAGAACCGACTATGATCTGACCTGCCACCAGAGAGTGTCCGGCCAGGATCTGACTTACTTTGACGATGAGAAAAAGATGAAATATATCCCCTACGTGATCGAGCCCTCCCTGGGCGCAGACCGCGTGGTGCTGGCTTTCCTCTGCTCCGCATACGACGAGGAAGAGTTAGAGGGCGGCGATGTGCGCAACATTCTTCATTTTC
>JAJPYH010000043.1 GCA_021205045.1 Lachnospiraceae bacterium
ATCTGCGCGCTCTCCAGCCTGCCGGTGGCATTCAGACAGGGACCGATCAGAAAGCCCAGATGATAAGTGGAAATCTTCTTATTATAAAGCTCATACACGATCATCAAAGCCTTCAGGCCCACAGGAGGCCTGCGGTTGAGCCTTTTCAGACCCTGCTTTAAGATAACGCGGTTTTCATCCACCAGATCCATCACATCACAGACGGTGGCCAGGGCTGCATACACAGTCATCTCCCCGATCAGAGGATGATCCCTTCCCAGCAGAAGCTGACACAGTTTCCAGGCTGTCACCGCCCCGCAGATGCCTTTGAAGGGATAGGTATCCTCCGCTCTCTTCACATCCACCACCGCGTCCGCCGGGGGAAGCAGCTCTTTTTTCACTCCGTCCTCTTCCGTAAAAGGAACCTCATGGTGGTCTGTGACAATCACCGTCATTCCCTGTTCCTTCGCGTAGCGGATCTCTTCCGCCGCCGCAATCCCGTTGTCGCAGGTCAGAATGGTGTCTATCCCGGCCTCCAGAGCTTCCTCGATCATGTGAATATTCAGTCCATAACCATCCAGGATACGGTGGGGCAGTCTGTCGTCCACCTCCGCTCCCATCTCCGTCAGACACTTTTTCAGAATATGAGCGGCGCAGATGCCGTCACAGTCATAATCACCGATGACCCGGATTTTTTTCTTCTCCGCAATTTTGCTGCGGAGAATATCCGCGGCCTTCTGTCCGTCAAGCAGCAGCTCAGGCGCATGCAGGCTCTCCGGCTCCTCCCCCAGATACTGCTGCGCCGTTTCCACGTCCCTGACGCCGCGGTTGATGAGAATCTGGGCAAGAGACTGGCTGATGTGACAGCTTCTGACCAGTCCCGCCACATCACCCTTTTTATTTTTTAAAAACCATTTTTCCATTTTTTATTTCCTGTCGTCTGATGTTTTTTCGTATGCTGTATGTATTCGCTGAACAGAAATCATTCGCTGGGTATCAGGTCTCATGAATGGCATTGATCAGCGCCGGAATCATCTGCTTTTTGCGGGAAACCACGCCGGGCAGCTCACAGCTGCCGCCGTCTGTCTCCACTCCAAAGGCCTTGTGCACAAGCTCACCGCTGCCATTTCCCACACAAAGGAGCGTGGTGGACTCGCCAATAATATTGGTGAGCATGAAAAACAGCATGGAAATATTGTTCTTGCCGATATTTTCCTCCATGTAGGGCAGAACCTTCCTGCCCACCACCTCCAGCACGTCGCTGTTCATGGCTGTGATCTGCGCCACTCCAAAGGAAACCTCTCCGGCGGTAAATTTCTTGAAATCCTGGTAGAAAATTTCCTCCGCAGACTTCTCCGCCACGTCGCTGCCGGCGGTAAACATGTCGTTGGCATAGCTCTCCACGTTGACCCCGGCGATGTCCGCCAGATAGTAAGCTATATTTTCATCCAGCTTCGTGCAGGTGGGTGAGCGGAACATGAGTGTATCCGAAATAATGGCTGAGAGCAGGAGCCCCGCAATCTGGGGAGTGATCTCCTGACGGGCCTCATGGTACATCTGGGTGATGATGGTGGCCGTGCATCCCACCGGCTGATTACGGAAATAAATCGGAGAAAGCGTCTCGATGGAACCGATCCGGTGATGATCGATGATCTCTAAGATCTCCGCGTCCCTGATATCGTCCACTGCCTGGGATTCCTCATTGTGATCCACTAAAATCACCTGCTTTTTGCGGGTATTGATCAGGTTTCTGCGGGAAACCGTGCCCTTGCAGCGGCCCTGAGAATCAATCACAGGGAAATCCCTCAGACGGGTGCCTCCCATGACCTCCTTGATCTTGGTCAGATAATCTCTGGTGGTAAAGGTAATCAGATTTTCCGTTCTCATCAGGAATCGGGCCGGGGTGGCCAGATTGATGAGTCTGGCGATGGAATAGGTATCCATGGGAGTGGTGATCACCAGACAGCCCTTTTCCCTTGCCTGCTCCGCTACCTTTTCGGAAATGCCGCTGTCACAGCTGATCACCAGACATTCCGCCCCGGCGTCCAGAGCTGCCAGCTGGGCCTCCTCCCGATCCGCCAGCACCACCAGATCCCCCGGACTGGTCCGCTCCGAAATCTGTTCCTCATTGCCTGCGCCAATGAGAACCTTGCCTCCGGTAAAACGATCGGTGCCGTTTCCCACCACAATTTTGCCCTGCAGCGTCTTTTCAATGCTGCTAAAGAGCGTCTTTGCCCGGGAAAGGGGCATCTGATCCTCCGGATTCATAAAATACCGGGCTATATCTCCCACGGTAATCAGGCCCTCCAGGTGCTGCTCCGTGTCTGTAAAGGGCATGGTGACCGCGTTATTCTCCGCCAGAATATCCCACAGCTCCATGACGGTAATATCCGGCGGCACATAGGGGTGCGTATGAATCTCCATATCCCGGGCCTGACAGCCCACCCCCAGCATGTAGCCCGGCGTCTCCGCATGAAATGCCTTCAGTACAAACTCCGTCTCCTTATTCATGTGTCCTGCCCGCTTCGGCACATAGACCCAGTCATCAGGAGCCGTTCGATTCTTTAACTCCGCGTAAGCGATGGCAGAACAGACAGAATCCGTGTCCGGATTTTTGTGTCCTACCACATAAATGCGCTTTCCTTCACTCATGATATTCCCCATTCCGCCGCCCCGGATCTGTATTCCCGGTCATCAGAACATCCAACCTTACAGATAAAATTACTCTCTGCCCGGTGGCGCTCAGCCCCTGATCAGAGACGGCTAAAAACTACTCTTTGCAGCTGTCCCACCCAAGGCACAGCTCCATCTGATGCACAATGGTGTCAACACAGCCCTGATATCCCAGTTTGCTGCTGTCAATACACAGATCGTAATTGCGCGCATCCGTCCAGATCTGCCCGGTATAATATTTGTAATAGCTGCCCCGACGCCTGTCCACCTTTTCCATATATTTGGAAACGTCCTTCAGATGCAGGTCAGAGCGGATGGACCAGGCTCTCTCCACACGCTTATCCTCCGGCGCATGGATAAAGACCCGCAGCACGTTAGGAAAGTCCTTCAGCACAAAATCCGCGCACCGCCCGATGATGACGCAGCTCTCCTCCGAGGCCACCGCCTTGATCAGCTTCGCCTGATAATGAAAAAGCTTCTCGCTGGTAACCGCCTCATCCAGATCACGGGGACTTTTCTCGCTGTCGTACACATTTTTGGCCAGACCAAACAAAAGGCTGGGGCGGGCCTTCTCATCCGCCTTCTCCAGCTCTTTCTCATCGATCCCTCTCTCTCCGCAGACCATACTCAGAAGCTCTTTATCGTAATAGTCAATCCCCAGCTGCTCCGCCAGCATCCGGCCCACAACGCTGCCTCCGCTGCCATACTGCCTGGCGATCGTAATCGCTACTTTTTGCATCGGACATTTCCTCCAGGTTTTTCTTAATAGTAGCACGAAAAAAAGGATAATTCAAGTGGCGCCGCGGGGAAAACAATCAGCCGACAGTTTTCCGGAATCAAAACCCCGTTCGCTTTCAAAAAACGAACAGGGTTCGGCTGATATCAGAATATGGGAAACAATTTTATGTCGTTTTCAGATTTACAGGGACTTTCCTTTCGTAATCCGGCCTTTCCTTTACATAGGATTCTCAACCTCATAATCAGACCATTCTGACACAGCGAAGGCTCCTGTCAGATCCGCTACTGCACTGTACTGGTCAACAGTAATCGTGACGCTACCCGTTCCGCTGACATACACCGTGCCGTCGCTGCCCAGGACAGTCACGGTATTGCCGCTTTCGTCCACAATCGTCCCAGCGCAGGCAAGGCTTGTCAGGGAACTGTCTCCCGTCACCACCCAGGTACTGTCGGAGCTGATATACAGGCTGCAGTAACCGTCGCCGCCATTGCCCGCATATGTCTCATCATTGACAACTGCGCCGGTGAGAGTGCTGCCGTCAGTGATGTAGAAATCCAGGGTGCTGATACTGTCCCAGATCACATCTCCTTCCATCGTCTGACTGATGGCAGTAAAGCTGCACTGAGCGCCGTTGCTGCCGCTGCTGCCCCAGCCCCGCTCATTGTCATTGCCGGTGCAGCGCAGGAAAAATTCACTGTCTGCCGCATAAGTGATATCCACGCCGGAGAGAATAAAGGTTGACTCCGTATTGGTAGTATAGAACATACCGCCGTTGAGCGCGGTCAGACTGCCGCCCACCATTTCAAAGGTGGAGTTGTCCACCTCCGAATCGCCGGACATGCTCTGATACAGAATTACATTCCAGGTACAGTCGTTCTGAGTGTCATCGCTCATATTTCCCGTCAGATCGGTATCAAACAGGCGCAGAGTATTGAGTCCCTCAATACACACAGCCTCAGAGCCTGTGGCAGCGGCTGTAATGTCATGAACCACGATGTCCGCCGTACAATAGATGGCAGGGGAACCTACACCGTTGGAAGTATAGGTGCCGCCATCCACCACCATGGTGCCGCCGCCCCTGTCAGAGCGGATCGCCGCGGCGGATTCTCCATTGGTCTCCACTGTCAGGTTCCAGGCATAAAGGGTGCCGCCGCCTGCGGCATGAATACCGCCGGAGGTATCCTGACTGGTAGTGATCGTTGTATCAGATACATAGACTACACTGTCGCCGTATGAAAAGACGCCCGCACCGCCGGCCGCGTCGGTCTCAATAACAGCGTTATCAATATAAGCAACGCCGTCTGCGGTCAGAATAGCCGCCCCGACGCCATAAAAGCTGGAATTGTCTCCGCCGGTACTGTTCCGGGAATTTCTTGTAACCGAGATATTCCGCAGCATGACAGTGGCGCCCCCTGAAATCAGAATCGCGTTCTCATCCGTACCCTCTGATACATAGGTTTCTCCCTCCGCCGTCGTGTCAGAGCTGTACTCAGTCACAGCCGTATATTCCGTCTGCGCCAAGGACTGGTCCATACCGCCTTCTCCGCCTCTGCTGCTCTGCCCATCCATGGTACCGCCAAAGCTCAGCAAGGTGATGGTCTCCGCGTAGCCTTTCTCATCAAAGGTGACAGACACAATATCTCCCTCGGAAATATCCTCCAGCGTGATGGTCTCCGCGGCCATCTCCTTATCTGTCATATCCGGCATTTCCCTTCCGTCCGGCGTTTCGCTATCAGCGCCTGTACCGCCGCCCGGCATTTCAGGCGCTGTATCGTCTGTTCCGTCAGGGGCTTCCCCTCCGCCTGCTCCACTGCCGTCTGGCATCTCAGGTGTTTCCCCATTCCTTCCTTCCGGCGTTTCGCCATCAGCACCTGTACCATCGCCGTCAGGCATCTCAGACACTCCGCCATTCCTTCCTTCCGGCGCTTCGCCGCTGCCTGTTCCTTCACCGTCAGGCATCTCAGCCGCTTCCCCGTTCGTTCCGTCCGGCCCCGTGCCGCCGTTTCCCCCATTGAAAGCTGCTCCTCCGTTCCCGCCGTCAGGAGCCCCGCCGCTGCCGAAGCTCATGCTCTCAATCACCGTGTCGGTCTTCAGCTGGATAGCTACCTCCTGACCGGTCAGCGTCAGGCTGACGCTCGTCTGCCCTCCGCCAGGTATGTCATCCGGCTGTGATCCCTCTGCCGAATTTCCCTCAGTCCGGGCGGACGTCTCCTCAACACTGACACTTCCCGAAGCTTCGTCCGTTTGGGCAGCATCCTCTTCACCTGTATCTTCATCCGATGTTTCTATCGTTCCCAGCTTAATGGTCAGGATATCATCCCCCACCGCGCTGACCTCTCCGTATACAATTCCTTCATACTCCACCACATCCACAGTCTCGGCTTCTTCCTGTGTATCCGTACTCCCGGAACAGCCCGCAAGGCCTGATGCGGTCAGCGCAAGGCTCAATAAAATTGCCAGGTATTTTCTCTTCATCATGATCCGATTATCCTCTCCAGACTTTTGTAGTTAGCTGGTATCATTGTATGGAATACATGTGATAAAATCATAAATAACCTGTGAAGATTCTGTGATCATATTATTTACGGAACCATGAAAATAAAACCCTGTCAGAAAAACCAAAAAAGGGCCCTTCCTGAATATCGGAAAGGCCCGGCCATACCCGCGGGTATATATAGGGAACGACAAAAACATGCGCCCCTCACTTATTTCTGTATTCCCATGACCTCGTCCACCGGCAGAGACACCACCACAGCCTTCGCCTCGGAACGGATACCCCACTTCTCAGACACAGCCTGCATGACGTCAAGCTTGATTGACCTGGGGATGATCAGGGATATCATCGCCTGTTCCTCCTGCAGGCTGATGCCCAGAAAGCTCATGGCCTTCTCCGAACCCTGCCGCCTGCATTTCATAACGGTGCCGCCATAAGCGCCCGCCTCCCTGGCAGTAGCTACAATATCACTGCTGTAGCCCTGATTGGCAATGATCAGAACCATGGTGTTCTCATATTCTCTTTTTTCGACGGTCTGTGTGTTCTCCATAGCTTCCTTTCCGAGCCTTCCCTCATTCAGCTTTTTCACCAGAAAGGACTGGGTTCCGTTCACCGGAATGGTAAACGCGATTCCCGTTCCTCTGTCCTTTAATCTCAGCTCCGCGCTCATCCTGCCAAAAACCTCCGATACCATCGGACGCGGAACCACGGCAAAGGTAAGAATTCTGATATTATCGCTAAGGCCCATGATTTTCAGAATTTCCGATTTGACTGTCCCGATTCCGCGGACCTGATAGGCAATGGGAAGTCCGGCCTCCTCCAGCACCTTTTCGATCATTTTTTGCCTTGAGGTATCCGTGATGGTCACCAGCATACGCAGAGGCACGCTTTTTTTCTGTTCTTCCATGATGATCAGTCCTCCTCAATCTCAATGATCAGGTCGTCCTCATCGACAACCACCACCACACTTCCGGTCTCCCGTTTCAGCCGGCTCTCATACATCACGCCCATGATCAGAACCGCGATGATAGGCGCCATAGCCACCAACGCGATGACGCCGAAGGCATCGGTCATAATATTGCCTCCCACTCCCGTGCAGGCGCCTATGGCCATGGGCAGCAGGAAGGTACTGGTCATGGGGCCGCTGGCCACACCGCCGGCATCGAAAGCGATACCCACAAAAATGGGCTGTACGAACTGACACAAAATCAGCGCAATCAGGTAGCCTGGTATGATGATCCAGTAAATATCCAGCCCCGTCAGAATCCGCAGCATGGAAAGCAGCACAGCGGCAGACACACCGATGGACAGGCAGGTATTCATGGCCCTGGCGGTAATGGTACCGCTGGTCACGTCCTCCACCTGTTTATTCAAAATCTGTACCGCCGGCTCCGCCTTGACAATATAATAGCCGATCAGAGCCCCCACCGGCAGAAGAATCCACTTCCAGGTCTCCGTAGCCAGCTGCTGTCCCAAAAGGGTTCCCACCGGGGCAAAGCCCACATTTACTCCGGTCAGAAACAGCGTAGTGCCAAGCAGGGTATAGAGAAAGCCCACTAAGATTCGCAGAACCTGAAGCCTTTTAAAGTTTTTGGTCAACAGCTGAAAAACAACGAACACCCCGAACACCGGGATCAGAATGGTGATCACTTCCTTAAAATAGGAGGGGATCATGACAGCAAATTCCAGCATTACCTCCTGCAGCGTAGTCAATGTGGAAATATCGACGCTGGACACCACAGCGGAATCCGGCTGATAAAAAAATACCCAGCAGCAGCACCATCAGGATAGGGCCAACACTGCACAGACTTACCAGACCAAAGCTGTCATCCTGTCCACCCTTGTCCCCGCGCACGGAGGAAAAGCCCACGCCCAGGGCCATGATAAAGGGAACTGTCATAGGTCCGGTGGTCACGCCGCCAGAATCGAAAGCCACCGCCGTAAAGTCCGCCGGGGCAAAAAAAGGAAAGAATAAAAACCAGGGGATACAGAAGCATCAGAAGCTTTTTTAACTCAATCTTAAAAAGGATGCGCAGCACAGCCACCACCATGAAGACACCAACGCCAACCGCCACCACCCAGGTCATGACCTGATTGGGAATGGCAGGCACCTGGGAAGCCAGCACCGTCAGATCCGGCTCCGCCACCGTGATCAGCATTCCCGCAACAAAGGAAATGCCCACAATGACCGCGATTTTCTTGGATCTGACTATGTATTTGCCCATGCCCTGGCCTAAGGGCGTCATGGCCATCTCCGCGCCCAGCTGAAACAGCCCCATACCCACAATCAGGAAGGCCGCTCCCACCAGAAAAAGAGCGATGGTACCCAGATCCAGCGGCAGAAGGAAAATACACAATAAAAGAACGATGCCCGTGATGGGCAGAACTGTTGTCAGAGATTCATTGATTTTTTCCCGAAGCTTCTCATTCAAGCCCGACTACCTCCATTGCCGCTGCGCAGGCTGCATAAGCAGCCTCATTACCTGCACGCTCGTGCTCATCCTCTTTATAGTGAACGACAAGTTACTTTTGTAGTTTACTATAACTTTTGGGGAAATTTTTGACAACCACGATAAAACATTTCACAGATTTTTAAATTCATAGTACAGCAATATTCACATATTTTTACAGTAAATTTTACAAATTTCCCCTGGCCGCGGCTCTGGCAGTTTTCACATCCTCCGCACTAATGGGCTCCCCGGAGTATCTGGCCTTCTCATAAATTGCCGCCAGCTCCGGCTTTGACAGTCCCCGGCCGCACTCTCTGGCGGTCATGGTCTTTAACCCTTCTGCGGCGTTGCCTTCCTCCACAAGGCTCTGTCTCCCGTTCCAGACCTCCTTTTTATAGATGCGCCGAATCCGCTCCCTGACACCAAGGGCTCCAAAGGCAAAGGTCCGTCCGCTTTTTTTGCTTTTCTCTATGGCGCACTTTTCCCGCCGGTCCGTCCGCAGCTCCTGATCCATTCCCTGGGGCAGGGCAACATCACTGAAGTGCTGGTAAAGATACTTTGCCAGCCGGTACAGTCCATACACCGCCAGTACGCTCAGACCCACCACCATCAAAACCATTACGATTTTTTCCAGTACCTCCCAGAACCAGAAGGGTTCTCCTCCCTCCAGGCCGGTCAGGTCCGAGGAACTGCTCACTGCCTCATCCACCGCTTCATCCACGATCTCCGTCTCCGGAGTATTTCTGAACAGGAACCGCAAAATCCACACCAGAATATTCCTCACCACTGTCAGAATATCGGACAGAATGCTGGTGCCCGAAAAAAGCGCCATCAGGCCTACGCCTCCCACAGAAAAAGCCGACACCAGAAGGATACCGCAGCGGAATATTTCCCCCTGGGGCATCTTCCCGGCACTGCTGTCATTGGCCACCAGAAAGCTGGAGAAGTTCTCCAGATAGCGGTAAATAAAGTACAGTCCCAGAAACACCAGCACCGGCACAAGATAATAAATGCCCATCCCCTCCTGTCCCTGGGCATTATTCAAAAATAAGCCGCCCGCCGCAAGTCCCACCGCTGCCACCGGCTGTATGGGAGACTCCAGTATATTCTTTTTGCTGCCCCGCAGCACGAAGGAATATATGAAAAATCCGATCACAAAACATACAGAAAATATCCTGTCCATACTGTTTCCAAAGGGCAGCCAGCAAAAAAAGGCCGCTGTCGCAAGATGCCCGGCAAAGCAGAGCCAGAACCTCTCACGCAGCCGGAAATACAGATAAATCAGCGGCACCAGGCAAAACAGCCCCCAGCGCCACATCTGAGGAGCCTCCTGGCTTCCCGCTATTCCCATCACTGTCACAGCCAGAGTGAAAAGTATCCAGTAATTCATCTGTGAAGCGATCACCGCCCTGGCAATCTGAAGTGTTCTGTCTTTCATTTTATCAACTCCTCAGGGTTCATGTTCATTCATCCTTTAAAAAATAAGGTAATCTGTCCTGACACAGGCAAAAACATCCGGCGGCCTCTCTGTCCATCCGCATAAGCCTTACGTTTCCTGTCCGTCCACCCATCTGATGTGGGCCTGTGCCCAATCCGGGAGATCCGGCTTTTCTTTTCTCCACACAGGATAAAACCAGACATATTCTTTTCCCATGTCCTGATACTCCCTGATCAGTGTCAGCAGATCATCATAGGCATTGGCAGAGACAAACAGAGTGATGGTGCCGTTGCTCTCGTGAAGCAGTTTCTCCCGAAAGGCCTCCGCGAAATTCACCCGCTCCCTGGAGGTATCCACCCGGGCCAGGGCCTTATAAATCTGATCCATCTGCCCGTTTCCGGCTCCCGCCTCGATTCCTACCGGTTCCCCGTTGATCACATCCACGCCGTTCCCGTACAGCGATACCCGGATCCCCTGAGAAAGAAAATAAGCGGACAGGGCCGTGCAGATCCGCAGACACAGCTCCACAGCTTCGTCCTTTTTCAGGACGCCCAGATCATCGATATTGAAAAAAATCCGGATGGTCTGCAGAGCCGTGTAATTGCGCTGATTCACCTTTAAGGAGCCGGTTCTGGCAGTGGCCTTCCAGTTGACGCTTCTCATGGTGTCAAAGGGCTGATATTCCCGGATTCCCCCGATATTCAAAGGATCCTCGATCAGATGCCTTCTGGTCAGCACCTCGCCGTTTAACTGCTGCAGAGACTGCTGAAACTCCTCATTATAAAAGGGCTTCGGATACACATACAGCCAGCTGTCCTCCTTCCGGCTCTCAGCCATATCCGCGGTCATTAAAAGATCCGTGCTCACCAGATCGATGCCCATAATCTTATAATAGCCCCTCTTCTGACCCGTAAAGGACAGGGTGCGGGTGATCCGCTCCCCGCCGCCGATCTGAAAAACATCATTGCGGTAGAAAAGGTCGCTGACCCGGGAGCCGTCCACATCGTCAAACACCAGATTCCGGTCCGTATGAAATTTCACCTTCAGCATGGCCAGAGGCAGGTGCTTTCTGTTTTCCACGATCTCCAGAAGCTCTCCCTGCTCACTCTCAAAGATTTCCCTGCAGGAAAAGTCTATTCTGACACTGAAGTTTCTGTTCCACAGCCTCTGATAGACCTTCAGCTGAATCGTATAAAGCAGCCAGGCCACAATTCCGACCGTAATCAGTGCAATCATGATGGAAAGTCCTCTGTGGGCACCGGCACATTTTTCAGAATATTTTCCACAAGCGCACGGGTATCGTTTCCCTTCCCGTACCCATAGTTCAGTACAATCCGGTGGGCCAGTACCGGCACCGCCATGGCCCGCACGTCATCGGGCACCACATAATTTCTGTTGTCCAGCCAGGCACATACCTTCACGCAGCGCAAAAGCGCCAGGCTTCCCCTGGGACTGACTCCCATGACTACATTGTCGCCTTTTCTGGTGGCGGCCACAATGTCCACCAGATATTCCCGCACACTTTGATGCACCTGCACCTGATTGGCCTCGGCCTTCGCTGCCGCCAGCTCCTCAAGGGTTACGACTCTGTTTAATTCCGCCAGAGGATCCTTTTCCATATAACGATCCAGAATATCCAGCTCCTCCTCTTTGGAAGGCATCCCCATGGAAAGCTTCATCATAAAACGATCCATCTGGGCCTCCGGCAGGGGGAAGGTGCCCGCCGTCTCCACCGGGTTCTGGGTGGCAATCACAAAGAAGGAACTGCCCGCCGGGTAAGTCTCTCCGTCAATGGTGACCTGCCGCTCCTCCATGCACTCCAGAAGCCCTGCCTGGGTTCTGGGGGTGGCGCGGTTGATCTCATCCGCCAGCAGAATATTGGTAAATACCGGGCCCTTTCGCAGCACAAACTCATTGCGCTTCTGATCGTAAATATTCAGTCCGGTAATGTCCGAGGGAAGCAGATCAGGTGTAAACTGAATCCTTGAAAAATCCGCGTCCAGAGACTTTGCAATGGTTTTGGCCAGCTTGGTCTTCCCTGTGCCCGGCACGTCCTCCAGCAGCACATGGCCGTCCGCCAGAATGGCTGTCAGGAGAAGCTTTGCGGTCTCCTCCTTGCCGATGATGACTTTTTTTACATTTCCAAGCAGACGCTCCGCCAGCTCTTTTCCTTTCATTTTGTGGCCTCCTTGTATAAATGATTTTCCCTCCTGAACCCGCCGGTATCAGACGGAAACTCCTGTAATCGCAGCGATCCCGGGCTGACTGTTTTCCGGTCGGCACAGATCAGGAATTCTCTGCCCGCCCCGGCCCGGCGCAGACCCACAGGGCATATTCATCAGGCATGGGAATCTCTTTAAAAAAATACCCGCCTGCTTTCTCTGCCTTCTCCAGCTCCCCGTAGCAGGCGTCAATTCTGCGGTCAATGCCCCGTCCGGTACATTTCAGATAACTTTCCAGCCTGCAGAAGCTCTGATAATCCCCGATGGCCCTGTGAAGCACCCGTCTTGGCTCCTGCACATCGACCCCCACAGGGGCATCGCCTGTCACCAGAACAGCGTAATTGCCGGAGTGAGATAAATTAAAATATGGATTCTGTCCCTCTTTTTTCCACGATGGCCGGCCCTGATCGGAAATTTCATAGCAAATTCCATCAGCCAGGGGATGCCCTCTTTTGATTCCCTCGCGCTCAATTGTCTGTATTATAAGGGCAGGGGACAATATTTGCAAGCTTTCATTCCGGGCAGAATTCTTTTCTTCTTTTGCTGATTTTCCCTGTCTCAGTCCAGTCTCCGCTTCTTCCTCCATGGAAGCAGTCAGTACGGACTTTGCCTCATTTTCTCCCGCTGACTTGTCAGGGAGCATGATCTGAGCGCTTCCCTTCAGTCCCGCATGCCCTAAAAGCAACAAAAGACCGGCGCCCACACTGCGCGCCCGGTCCTTCACATTTGCGGCTCTCAGAGCCTTTTCTTTACGCACCGGATCCAGCAGGCGAAGTGCTCCCGCACACAAATCCGCCCTCTCAAGCTCCCGGATGTCCATCACGTAAAGTTCCAATTTCATCGTATAGCTCTCTTTCCTGCGCTTTCCAGAAAATTCTCAGCGCAGCCCGAAATTCTCCGTTTTCTTTCCTCCCTCAGAATCTGTCCACCTGTTTGTCTCAGCTCAGCTTCTCTTTATAGAAGTCCACAAACTCCTCATATCCTTCCTTCATCAGGTTGTCCTTCTGGAATTTTTTATTTTTATTCATCCGCACCACCAGCACCTGGGTACCGTCCCTGCGCGCCTCCTGAGCCTGTGCGATAATCCGGCTTAAGCTTTCGCCCTCGATGCCCTTTTCAATCAGGTAAGTCACCTTTTTCGGCGCCCCCGGCACCTGAAAGCCCCGCTCCATCAAAAGGAGAATAATGCGTTCAAAGCCAATGGAGAAGCCGCAGGCCGGCACATCGTTTCCGGTAAATTTGCCCACCATCTTATCATAGCGTCCGCCGCCTCCGCAGCTGCCTCCGAATTCCGGCATGGCGATCTCAAAGATGGTGCCCGTATAATAGCTCATCCCCCTGACCAGCGTGGGATCAAAGACGATCTCAAAGGTATCTTCCTTGGTGGCCTTCACGCTGTCGATGATCTCCATGAAGGAAGCCATCACGCCCTGGGGAAGGATATCCGCCAGCTTTTCGGCAATATAGGCTGGTCCGTTGTCCGCATTCCCGATTTGCGTAAAGAGCTCCATATACCTGTCGCAGATTTCCTCGGAATATCCCAGTTCCATGAGCTCGCTTTTCACGCCGTCGGCGCCGATTTTGTCCATCTTGTCCAGGATAATAAACACCTGATCAAAATCCTCCTGCGCAAAGCCCGCATAGGAGGCCATGGCCTTTAAAATCTGCCGGTCATTGATGCGGATCTGGAAATTCCGGAAGCCAAGCCTGCTCAGTGTGGTCGTCGTAGCCAGGATCAGTTCGATCTCCGCTAAATTGCTGGGTTCTCCCAGGATATCAATATCGCACTGCATGAACTGGCGGTATCTGCCTCTCTGGGGGCGGTCCGCCCTCCATACGTTGCCGATCTGCAGGGCCTTAAAGGGAGTTGGCAGGGAATTGGCATTGTTACTGTAAAAACGCACCAGCGGCACAGTCAGATCATAGCGCAGTCCGCCGTCCACCAGATCCGCCTCGCTTTGCGCACTTTCCAGCTTCAGCTTCTCTCCTCTTTTTAAAATTTTAAAAATCAGCTTTTCGTTCTCGCCGCCCTGCTTGCTGCTGAGATTGGCGATATTTTCCACGCAGGGGGTCTCGATGGGGGTGAAACCGAACTTCGCGTAGGTTTCCTTGATCACCCCTGTTACGTAATCTCTCACCTGCATTTCGCCGGGCAGGATGTCCTTCATGCCGGTAACCGGCTTTTTGCTCAGTGCCATAAAATCTGGTCCTCCATTTCATTGCAGTTTCCGGAGAAGACATTTTATAAAAGAACGGCGAAAAACTCATCGTTAATCTTCGCCTTATCTTTTATAAAATGCCTTCTCCTGCTCGCCGCCAATTTGTTTCCTGATTGCAGCAAACGTCAGAATCTTTTTGCCTTCGGCACATACCCATACCACATTGGCCTTAAAGCAGAAATGTAATTTACATTTACTATAGCTGCAGCAAAAGCTTTCGCTTTCGCTCAATCATCTCGTCTATCTCGTCCATGTACATGTCCACTTCCTTGACGCAGTCGCAGCGCTCGATTCTTCCGCCCGGGAAGACGGCCTTGGTGATGGTGCCCGCACCCAGGGCCACGATGGTCTGCAGCTCTTCCATGATCAGAATATTATAAATTCCGTATTTTCCCTCTTTGGCATAGCCCACGTTTTCAAAGCTTCCGGCCATGTTTTTCTGGCGGTAGAGGTAGTAGGGCTTCATGGCAAGCTCCCGGGCCCCGGCTGCGGCGATGGCCATGGTCCTGTCGGTATTTTTGAGGGTGGAGCGGTCGTTTTGCTCAATCCACTTTGCCAGACGGCTGGCTTTTTTGATTGCCAGGGAATGAACAGTCAGACTGTCCGGGGAAAGGGCCTTCACCTTTTCCAAGGTGTCGGCGACCTCTTTTTCATCCTCCCCGGGAAGCCCCAGGATCAGATCCATGTTGATATTGTCAAAGCCAAGGTCTCTGGCCAGATGATAGGCGGAAATGACCTGCTCCACGGTATGCTTCCTGCCGATGAAATCCAGCGTCTCCTGCTGCATGGTCTGGGGATTGACGCTGATGCGGGTGACATTGTGCTTTTTTAACACCTCCAGCTTCCGGGCCGTGATGGAATCCGCCCGTCCGGCCTCCACGGTAAACTCCTGCAGATGGCTCAGATCCAGCCGCGCTTCCAATGCCGTCAGAAGCCGGTCCATCTGAATGGGCTCCAGGGTGGTAGGCGTCCCGCCGCCGATATAGACCGTATCCAGAATCCTGTCCCCGAAGGCCTCGGCCACAAAATCCAGTTCTTTAATCAGGCAGTCAATATACCGGTCCACCTTCTGCCGGAAGGAAACAATGGGAAAAGAGGTAAACGAGCAGTACAGGCAGGTGGTGGGACAAAAGGGAATACCAATATAAAGACTGTAACCATTCTCATAATGCAGATGACTTAAAATCTGCCTTTCCCGTTTTGCGATATCCAGCGCCAGCTCCGCCTTCGTATCGCTGACAAAATGTCTTTCCTTATAAAAATCCAGAATCTCCCTCTCGCTTAGCCCCGCCTCCAGCCGCTGCATGGCGATCTTGGTGGGCCGGATACCGATCAGATTGCCCCAGGGGAGTTCTTTGCCTGTCACCTGACAAAGACAGCGATACAGGAGAGATTTCAGCATATCCTTATATTCCGGACCAAGATACGCGATCCCAAGAGGAATCGCCGCTGCGCCGGCAAATGCGCGTACCGCCTGATCCACAGTGCCCTCTTCTGACGGCTCTCGCCCGTTCCCGCTTCCTGGCAGTGAAACCTGAATCTCCCTCTCTCCAAGCGTAATACTGCCCTGGAGCGTAGCCTGCTGACGGTACTTTTCCGCCTTCCAGGCATCCGTCCCGGGCGTAATCACCCTGACCGTTTCCTCCGGATAAAAGGCCTTCACCAGAGAATGAATATCATATTCAAATTTTGCAATATTCAGTACAATGAAATACATCTGTCTCTCCGACATTGACATGCTTAGAAGAAGGGATTATGCTCCTTCTCCCATCCAATGGTGGTAGAATCCCCATGCCCCGGATACACCTTCGTCTCATCCGGCAGCACAAACAGCCTCTCCTTCACGCTCCTCATCAGCGCGGACATGGAGCCTGTGGGGAAATCCGTACGTCCCACGCTCTCCGCGAACAGGGTATCCCCCGCCACCAGGATGCCGCTCTCCTCAAAATAAAAGCAGCAGCTCCCCTCGGTATGTCCCGGGGTAGCGATGACCCGGCACTCCATTCCCGCCGCGGAGAATTTCTCCTGATCCCGCAGATAGGCATTGACCTTGACGGTGCAGCCCACGCCGTTGCCGGCGCTTAAGTTCAGCCCGCTGTCCTTAAGCAGTCTGTCCTCCCCGGCATAAGCATAGATTCTGGCGCCGCTTGCGCCCCGAAGCTCCTGGGCCCCCAGAATATGGTCAAAATGCCCATGGGTCAGCAGGATCGCAGCCACCTCAAAGCCGTTCTTCTGTAGTGCCTGGTATATCGCCTTGCCCTGATCCGCCGGATCCGCAAAAATCACCGGAATCATGCCGTTTTCTTTTTTCTGTTCTTCTTTATATAAAAAATAGCAGTTGGTCTGGCACCAGCCCAGCACCATGCGTCCGATTTTAATTCCGCTCATTGTCCGCTGTCCTTTCTATAACCGTCTCAGGGAGGATTCCCGGCCTGTCGCTCATGCCGTGTTCCTGCCCGCCAAAAATCCGGCCTGAAACTCTCTGTATTACTCTTCCCGTTTCCGGCAAAGCTCACCCGGTCGTCCTGACAATATCCATGACGCTGGGGATCGTTTTGATCTTATCCACCACTCTGCCCAACTCCTCCTTGGAGGAAACCTCAAAGGTAGTCTGCATGGTGGCGATCCCGTCCTTGGATGTGCGCGTGGACATGGAGAGAATGTCGATATTTTTCTCCGTCAGAGTCTTGGAAATATCCGCCAGCAGTCCATTGCGGTTATAGGCGTAAATCGTAATATCCGCGAAATATTTGCTCTCGCCGCCGCCCATATCCGCCCAGTCCGCCTCCATCAGACGCGCCCTGTCCACATCAGACAGAGCCATAATGTTGGGGCAGTCCGTGCGGTGGATGGAAATGCCTCTCCCGCGGGTGATAAAGCCCACAATCTCATCTCCCGGCACAGGGGAGCAGCACTTGGAAAACCGCACCGCCAGATCATGAATCCCCTTCACCGTGATGCCGCTCTTTGGCGCCATCCGGGCGGAATTATCCCTTGCATTTTCCCGGATGGTCTCCAGGACCTCTTCGTTGGTCTGTTCCTTTTTGTGGTCTCTCTCATAGAGCTCCTGCAGCCGGTTGACGATCTGTCCTTCCTTCAGTCCTCCGTGGCCAATGGCAGCCAGCACGCTCTCCCAGTCCCGGAAGCCGTACTTTTTCATGATGGCTTCCTTGTACTGAGGCTGCATCATCTGGGAAAGATTGATGTTTTTGACCTTACAGTAGGTGTCCAGCATCTCCTTGCCCTTGACGATATTTTCCTCTTTGAATTCGTTCTTAAACCATTGATTGATTTTGTTTCTCGCCTGAGTGGATTTGGCCAGCTTGAGCCAGTCCCGGCTGGGTCCCTTGGAATTTAAGCTGGTCAGGATCTCCACGCAGTCGCCGTTATTCAGCTCATAATCGATGTTGACAAGCTTTCCGTTGACCCTGGCGCCGATCATCTTATTGCCCACCGCGGAATGAATGCTGTAGGCGAAGTCCACAGGGGTAGAACCCACAGGAAGGGTTTTCACATCGCCGTTGGGCGTCAGACAGTATACCTGATCGGTAAACAGATCCAGGCCGCTCTTGATAATATTCAGGAATTCCTTATTGTCAGCGCTGTCCTGCTGCCACTCTAAAATCTGGCGCAGCCAGGCCATCTTCTCATCGTCTCCGGCCTCGGTCTTTTTGCCGTCCGCAGCCTCCTTATATTTCCAGTGGGCGGCGATACCGTATTCCGCCGCCTTGTGCATCTCAAAGGTGCGAATCTGGATTTCAAACATCTGTCCGTTTTCACCGATCAGGGTGGTATGCAGAGACTGGTACATGTTGGGCTTGGGCATGGCGATATAGTCCTTAAACCTGCCCGGAATGGGCTTATACATCTCATGAATAATACCCAGAGCTGCGTAACAGTCCTTCACATCGTTCACAATAATACGGACGGCGAACAGGTCATAAATCTGGTCGATGGTCTTATTCTGATTCTTCATCTTCTTGTAAATACTGAAGAAGTGCTTGATGCGGCCGTCCACCTTCGCCTCGATGCCGGCGTTTTTCATGTGCTCGCTGACCTCGTCCACGATGGACTGGATATATTTCTCCCGGACATTTTTGCGGATGGCGACCTTATCCACCAGGTCGTAATAGACGTCCGGCTCCAGATATTTCAGACTCAGGTCGTCCAACTCCACCTTGATCTTCATAATGCCCAGACGCTCGGCAATGGGGGCATAAATCTCCAGAGTCTCTCTGGCGATTCTCTGCTGCTTTTCCGGAGGCATATGCTTTAGGGTGCGCATATTGTGCAGCCGGTCCGCCAGCTTGATCAGGATGACCCGGATGTCCTTAGCCATGGCCAGAAACATCTTGCGCAGATTCTCCGCCTGCATCTCCTGGCGGTCCGCCGTCCCGTCGCCGTTGAAGGTGGGAAGCTTTTCCAGCTTGGTGACGCCGTCCACCAGATCCGCCACATCCTGGCCAAACTCCGCAGCCAGCTGCTCCTTGGTATAGACAGTGTCCTCCACCACGTCGTGCAGAAGCCCCGCCGCGATGGTCTCCTTATCCAGCTCCAGATCCGCCAGAATGATGGCCACGTAAAGGGGATGGATGATATAGGGTTCCCCTGATTTTCTGAACTGGTCCTTATGAGCGTCTCTGGCAACCTGATAAGCCTTCTCAATTAAGCTGATATCATCTGACGGATGATATTTTCTGATCCTGTCAATGAGATCATGATAAAGCTCATCCGGGGAAAGGTACTCCGGAAGCTTCTCAATCCGGCCGTCATCGATAATTTTGGTGTTGATTTCGTCACTCATGCCACATGTCTCCAGGTTTTGTCTATATGTACTGTAAATAGTAACCGACTTTATGCCGTTTATTTATCGCGCCAATCGCAGACTGCGTAAGCAGCTGTTCCCAGCGTGATCGTATGCATCATCTTTTTATTTGCCGTCGTAAGTCCGTACCGCATCCAGACGATAGTCCCCGATGAATTCACGGCCCTTTAAGCCGGCCAGCTCGATCAGCACGACCACACCGGCTACAACGCCGCCCAGCTCCTCCACAAGCTCAATCATGGCCCTGGTAGTGCCGCCGGTGGCGATCAGATCGTCCACCAGAAGGACTCTCTGCCCCGGTTTGATGGCGTCCTTGTGCATCTCGATGGTAGCAGTGCCGTATTCCAGCGCGTATTCCTTGGATACGACCTCGCAAGGAAGCTTGCCTTTTTTGCGGATCAGCACCAGTCCCTTTTTATTATTATATGCAAGAGGCGCGCCAAATACAAAGCCTCTGCTCTCCGCTCCCACCACTACATCAAAATCCAGATCTGCAATCAGCTCCTGCATATCGTCGATGGCAACCTGCAATCCTTCCGGATCCTGCAGAATGCTGGTAATATCTCTGAAAATAATCCCCGGCTCCGGAAAATCCGGGATGCTTCTGATGTAACCGTCAATGTCCTTCATTTGAATTTCCTCCATAAAAATACGCTTTGTCGGCTGTAAATTACACAACTGAGTTTCATTATAAGTGCTTTCCTTAAAAATGTCAAAATAAATGATAAAATCAGCCTAAAAACTATAAGCCATTTATGATAATGTCCTTATATACCACAAGAGAAAATGTCCCAAATGTGGTATAATCTTCCTATTGCTTACAGATAGGAGGATCACATTATCAGAAAGGTAATACTTACAATGGATGAAAACAGGAAATATGAAGTTATTAAAGGGCTGGTGGATCACCCGGACGGAAATAAACAGCGTGCTGCCCTTTCACTCGGCTGTACCCTGCGCCATGTTAACCGTATGATTGCCGGATATAAAAAGTACGGCAAAGAATTCTTTGTCCACGGCAACAGGGGGCGCAAGCCTTCCATTGCCATCCCGGATGATACTAGTATAACATAAAATAAATAACTGGCCAAATAATGGCTTTTGTGCT
>JAJPYH010000140.1 GCA_021205045.1 Lachnospiraceae bacterium
AAAGTATTGATTTATCAAGGTTCAGCACACTAAATGGTGTGGGAAGTTTGAGTTATTAATTCATCTTGGGTATCTTGCGTATAATGGGGGGTCTCAAACAGTATCAATCCCGAATTTAGAGGTTTCCGATGCGTTTGGAGATGCTGTTAACGGAGCTGATTGGGAGTATGTAGCAACTGACTCGTAATGAGACTCTCAATCAATTGCATTTGGATTTAGATAGGTTTCAATGTATATAGCTGCCAGGTCATCGAACCTGACCGTCTGAATGATCTCTCCCCTGTCATTACTCTCGCCCGTGGCAATCCTGAGCGTCCTGTATACGGTATCAAGTTCGATCACCCTGCCGGTCAGGGAAAGGTAACAGCCTATGTCATTGTCGGCTGCGTCCGCCTCGAAATATACGACAGTGATTTCCATTCCCTTTTTGACCTGCAGGAGCTGATCGGAGAGGACAGCGGCTTCTTCCTCGGACAACTCTGTCCGCTGGCTTCGCAGCAGCTTGTCGGATTCCTGCAACAGCCGGTCGCTGTGGCCGCGCAGAGCGGCAAAGGGGGCGAAGATTTTGGCACGGTCCTGGAGGGGCATCCGGGGATGCTTTCTGAAAAAGGCCGGGTCGTTGTCCCATTGCCTGTGGATGATGTCCTGGTATTTTTCTTCCGCTGTGGTCAATGTGATGTTCTCCTTTCCGGTGGAAGTCTGTCCATCGGCGTCAGGCTGAGGTCTGCCGTTGTCAGTCCGTCCTCTGATATCAGTCTTGTCCGCCGATGCTGTTGTATCTTCCTTTCATAGTTTATTCTTTGTCCCTGTTTATTCCCCCGCCCTGTGTCCGCCGATGCTCTTATTCCGCTCGCGGCCGGTGGCGCCTTCCTCAAAGTTGGTGCCCTTGAGCACAGCGTTCTTTCCATATCGCCGTTTAATCGAAGCTACAGCAGACTGCAGCTTTTTTTCTTTTTCCTGCTTTTCTGAGTCTGTGAACAGGTTGAGCTGATACATGCCCTCGTCCGGCGTCACATGGCAGGCGGCGATGGTGATCCGCCGGATGGTGAGGGAAGGATCGGCTATTTTGACAAAGATGGATACGGCGGCGTCAATGATAATGCTGCCGAGATTGGCAGGAGACCCCAGGCGCAGGCTCCCGTGAGCCGGTCTGGGCACCAGCCGCCCGTAATGGTCTGTCCTGGCGTCTCCCTGATAAATTCCGTTATCACAATTCTCCCGGTCATATCCGATATCCAGGGTGATCAGATCTGTGACCAGATTCTTTTCCACCAGCTGCAGCACGATGTTGTCTGCCATCTCCCGGACGATGATCTTTGCTTTGAGATATGGATAGGGCTCCGGGAGTACCTGCCCCTCGGAGATGCTGTTGGTGTCGGCTCTATAGCTTTTGATGTATTCCATGGTGACCGGTTCCCGGCCCCAGGCGTGGTCGATCAGAATCTCCGCGTCGATGCCGAAGGTTTTGTAGAACCATTCGGGGTTGACGAGGGACTGCCGCGCCACATCTCCCATGGTGTAGAGGTAGTGCTGCTGCAGCTTCCTTGCCGTGGCCCTGCCGACCCGCCAGAAGTCCGTCAGCGGCGTGTGATCCCACAGCTTTGCTTTATAGGAATACTCATCCAGTTCCGCGATCCGGACGCCGTCCCGGTCTGCCGGAACGTGTTTTGCCACAATGTCCATGGCTACCTTGGCAAGGTAGAGGTTGGCGCCGATACCGCCGGTGGCTGTGATGCCCGTGGTATAGAGAACCTCCCGGATCATGGTCATGGCAAGCTCGCGGGCCGTCATGTGGTAGGTGGACAGATAGCCGGTCACATCGATGAATACCTCGTCGATGCTGTAGGCGAAGATATCCTCCGGGGCGACGTATTTCAGATAAATGGAATAAATCTGTGCGGAGGTCTCCACATATCGCGCCATCCGCGGCGGGGCGGTGATATAGGCAAGCTCCGCCCAGGGATCGGCGTCCAGCACTTCTGCGTCAAAAGAAGCAGAAGTAAAATCCGCATTCTGACGGCGGGTGATGCGGCGCAGACGGGCAAGACGTTCCCCATTAATCCGCTTCACGGCCTGGATAACCTCGAACAGCCGCGGTCTGCCCGGAATGCCGTGGGCCTTCAGGGAAGGAGAGACCGCAAGACAGATGGTCTTCTCCGTCCGGGACGCATCCGTCACCACCAGGTTGGTGGTCAGCGGGTCGAGATGGCGGTCCGCGCATTCACAGGACGCAAAGTAAGATTTCAGGTCTATCGCCAACACCGTTCGGGGAGATAATTTCTCAGAGCCTCTTAATGCCTCTGTTTCCCTTTCGGACATGATATCCGCCTCCTTTCCCGGGAATGAAAGTAAATGACAATCATTATGCCGGTCACTTTAAACCTCCACGAACCATCTGCCGTACCGCCCGTGAAAGCTTCTGTCAATCCGCTCGAAGAACAGGTGCTTGATCTGTCCTCTGATGACCACTGTGTAGCAGTCGGCGGGGAGGGCGACGCCAACGGTATCCGCCGGGCGGAAATCTTTCACATCTTCAATTTCGTATGTCCTCCCGTCCGCCCAGGTGATGGACCGGGGCCGCACGTAGCCGGTCTGGTCGGTGTCGGAGCTGACCTTCACGTAGACCTTTTCTTTGTGAGGGTGCAGTGCTTTGGCTGTTGGGTTCATGTGGCGGTCACCTCCTTCTGGTATAGTAAGGGCAAATGCTTGTGTGCCGTTTCTGCAGCTGTCTCCTCAACTATAATTTCCTGTTGACAATATTGTCACGCTTGTGTAAAATCAGAGAAAATCGAACGTATGTTCTTGAATGATTTTAGTATATGGGAGCGAATGTGTCAATAGCAATTTTTGGCACTCGGAGGGCGTCTATAAGCCATTTATGATAATGTCCTTATATACCACAAGAGAAAATGTCCCAA
>JAJPYH010000069.1 GCA_021205045.1 Lachnospiraceae bacterium
GAAAAGCCGCTTAAAATAAGGCACTTTAGCGATTTTTCATGTGGGAAGTATTAGAAATTAAAAAAAGATGATATATCGACCACATAAACCGAATTTTATGCTATAATCTGTGTGGTAAACATAGTATAGAGCATTCACGCATTATTAGAGATTGCGTCATGGTGGAAATATTGAGTTGCCTGAGCTGGAGAAATCATATCAAGGAGATAAAGGAGCAGAAACATGAATGTCATTGAGTCAATCATTCATAAATTGGGATATCATCAGTCTGATCATCTGTTTTATCTGTATAAGATTGAGGACTGCCGGGATTTGTCCTGGCATGAGAAAAGAGTATTGCTTGAGTTGGCTCCGGTAGCTGTGTATGTCACAGATAGCAAGCCTCTTGTCCTGTTCTTTCATCATTTGACTTTTCATACAAATTCTGACCTGTACAAGAAAATCTGGAATGCGCAGATCCCTGTCATTATATCTGATGAGGGTTCTTTTGTTATGATTTATACGGGGGAAAATATTGAGATCGGGGGAAACAGACAGGTAAGACTCCAGAATATCGCTAAATGTGAACTTGATTGCTGTGATGAAAACAATGATTTTTCGTACTGGAATGTAACAGACAGTCTTACATTAGAAAAATACAGAAAACGTCTGAAGAAAAACAGTCTGAATGATTCATTAATAAGTAATATCAGAAGCATTACTCAAAGATTAAAAAATCAATATCATATTTCTTTTTCTAACAAGCTATTATTGCAGGTAATGTTCATACGGTATTTAATTGATCGGAGAGTTAGTATTGGCTATCCTGGACTTGGCAGTGATGTGAAGCATTCCCAGGAAGTATTTCTGGATATTCTTCGACATAAGGATCAATTCTTAAGTCTGCTCAGGTATCTGAAAGAGAAGTTCAATGGGAATTTATTTGAAATGAGTGAAGAAATTGAAACCGCTGAACTGACGGAGGAGGCTTTGGCTGAGCTGTATGACTTTATGGCTGCAAATGAAGACATGGCTTCGGGACAGTATTACCTGTTTCGCTATTATGATTTCAATATTATTCCAGTCGAAGTTATCAGCAATATATACGAGATTTTATTGGGACAGGAAAGAAAGGGTAAGGACAGCGCGTTTTATACTCCGGAATGCCTCGCAGACTATATAGTGGAACAAACAGTTGGAAATGATCTTATGACAGAAAAGGAATGCAAGGTCTTAGATCCAGCGTGCGGTTCGGGAATATTTCTGGTAAAGACACTCCAGAAGATTTTGGAGTGCAATGCTGATTCAGATGGCTTTATCCGTGATCAAAGGAAACTTTGTAATCTGCTAAAAGATAATATATATGGTGTCGACTGCAATGAGGAAGCAATAGATGTTACTATTTTCTCGCTCTACATGACACTTTTGGATTATTGCGATCCTAAAGATTTAAACGGATTTACACTGCCTTTGCTAAAAGGAGATAACCTTCTTTGCTGTGATTTCTTTGATAAACAGGGTTGCATATCTCTTGAAAAAATAAATTTCAGGTTTATTCTGGGAAATCCGCCGTGGGGAAGTATAAAGGGGCAGAAACGATATCAGAATTATTGCAAAAATAAGAAAAATACTCTTCCGGATAATAATATATGTGCTGCATTTTTATTAAAAGCATATGAAATCGGACAGGAAGATACAGAATGCAGTCTTGTTATACCATCGAAACTGCTGTATAACAGTAAGGACACTTTTAAGAGTTACAGTAAGGACTTTTTGAAAAATATTGAGTTAATACAGATATTGGAACTGTCTTCTGTCAGAAAAGATCTTTTCAAAGGGGCAGAGACTCCGGCTACGGTGCTGTCTTTCCTGTGTCATGAGGCTTCGAAAGAACATAAGTTTGAATATATCAGCATAAAGCCCAATAAATACCTGAAATCCATTGGCATCATTATGATTGAGCCGGGTAATGTAAAGTACATAAGCCAAATGTTGGTTTTGCAAAATGACGGTATCTGGAAAACGCTGGTTTATGGTACATACTGGGATTTTGAGCTTACGGAACAGTTGCAGCATGGCTTTAAGACTATAAAAGATGTGATAGAAGAGAACAACCTTATCATGAAACGAGGGCTTCAGGACAATGTCGGAACAACGGATGCTTCTGAATTACTTGGAAGGAAATATCTGAATTCTAAAAAATCAATTGATCATTTCTTCATTGATGATGATGCTTATTCCATATTTGATAAGCCCCAAATACATCGTGTTGGTGATAAAAAGAGGTTCGAGGCTCCGTATGTCCTTTTTAAGAAAGGGCTTGATTGCAGCAACTATTCTTTCAGGGCAGTATATGTTGAAGAGGATTTTGTTTATAAGGAAACGATCGGCTGTATAAAGGGAGCAAAAAAGGACAAAAAGATATTGCTTAATATATGTGGACTGTTAAATTCTTCGGTTTTTTCTTATCTTAATCTGATGATGAATTCCTCGGTGGGAATAGAGAGAGAACAGGATTTTTTGAGTGAGATGAAGAATTATCCGTATGCATACAGCAATGAACTTGTAGAGCTTGTGCAGGAAATACAGAATACAAAGGATAAAAAGAGGCGAAATGAATTACAATCGGAGATCAACCATTGCGTTTTGAAAATGTATGGTTTGTCAGAAAATTATTTTGTCGATTATGCTTTATCTGTTCAAATTCCCCTGCTGAGGAACCGATACCGTGAGCAAAAATGTAATGTACAAATGCTGAAAGCTTATGTGGATATTTTATCTCGAATTTGGGATCAGCATTTTGACAATAGCGGTATATATTATACATTTGATATATATCCGGATATTAAGGGAAAATATGCAGCAGTTCAAATGAATCTTTCTGATCAGGATAATCATGGAGTGTCTTTTG
>JAJPYH010000034.1 GCA_021205045.1 Lachnospiraceae bacterium
AAGTATAGCACAAAAGCCATTATTTGGCCAGTTATTTATTTTATGTTATACTAGGCTGAGGACAGTTACTTTTTTGTATGCTTACCCATTTCGTATCCGAGCTTATATGCTGCGCCGCAGAAAATCGCGATTATGGCAACAATGTGATACGCGGACTCCAAAGAAACAGTTATCATACGCAAAGCACCTCCTTTCGTAGATTCCCGAAGGTCTCTATGTAAAACAGGGCTTGTACTCCCTGTGCAGAGGCGACCGTCCTACCATCTTGACAACACCTCTGTCATTCTACACTTTTTAAATATATCTGTCAACATTCTGTAATGGTATTCCTGCCCTGGTTCCAATTTAGTAAAAACAGCAAAAAACGATGCCTCAGAAAAAGTATTATTTTGCAAAAAAACTATTTTCTTTTTCTTTTATTATGATAGAATACCCCTAGCCGTCAGCCTGTGGCATACTTTGACGGCAGATCCAATGATTAAAGCGACAAAAGGGTATGTCGTTGCGGTTGCTAAGCGCCGGTGGCGCTTGTTCAGCAACGACCGGAGCGAAGTGGAGACCCCCAAGGTCATAAATGCGAATGTAAGCATTCGATTTCTGACCTTTTGTCCCTTGTATCATTCAATTATTTTCTATGAAAGAGGAAAAAGAAATCACTCATGAAAAAAGCAACCATCCACATTGACAAGCATTTCATCACCGGGCAGGTGGATCCGCGGATCTACGGCTCCTTCATCGAGCATCTGGGCCGTGCCGTATACGAGGGCATTTACCAGCCGGACAGCCCCTTTTCGGACGAGCAGGGTCTGCGTCAGGACGTGATTGATCTGGTAAAAAAGCTGAACGTGCCTGTAGTGCGTTATCCCGGCGGCAATTTTGTGTCCGGTTATCACTGGGAGGACGGAGTCGGTCCCAGACAGGAGTGCCCTCAGAAAATTGATCTGGCCTGGAATGTCATCGAGACCAATCAGTTTGGACTGAATGAATTTATGGACTGGACAAAGAAGGCGGGCACCGCCCCAATGATGGCTGTAAACCTTGGCACCAGAGGTCCCGAGGACGCCAAAAATCTGGTGGAATACTGCAATTTGAAGGGCGGCAGCTACTACAGCGACCTGCGCAGAAAGCATGGCTATGAACAGCCCCACAGCATTAAGCTCTGGTGCCTGGGCAACGAGATGGACGGACTCTGGCAGATGGGTCATAAAACCGCCGCAGAATACGGCAGGGTAGCCGCCGAGGCGGGCCGACTGATGAAGATGACAGATCCTGACATCGAGCTGGTAGCCTGCGGCAGCAATTCTCTGAATTCTCCCACCTTCGGCGAATGGGAGTATTCCGTGCTGGAGGAGTGCTACGATCAGGCAGATTATCTTTCTCTCCATCAATATTATGGCAATCAGGCCGACAATACGGCGGATTTCCTGGCCAACACCGTGGCCATGGACAGATTCATCAGCTCCGTGGTGTCCATCTGCGATGCGGTGAAGGCCAAAAAGAGAGCCGCAAAGAGCATTAACCTGTCCTTCGACGAATGGAACGTCTGGTACCACTCCAACGAGCAGGACAAGAAGCTGGAACGCTGGTGCAGGGCGCCCCACCAGCTGGAGGATGTCTATAACTTTGAGGACGCCCTGCTGGTAGCCGGCATGATGATCACCCTGCTGCGCCACGCCGACCGGGTGAAAGTGGCCTGTCTGGCTCAGCTGGTCAATGTCATCGCGCCCATCATGACCTCCGACACCGGCGCCTGGAAGCAGACCATTTATTATCCTTTTGAAATGATCAGCAATTACGGCAGAGGAACCGTACTGAACACCCTGACAGACTGCCCCGCCTATGAGAGCAGCCAGGGCGACGCTCCATACCTGGACGCCGTCTGCACCATGGATGAAGACGAAAACCTGACCTTTTTCATGGTCAATAAGGATCTGCAGGACTCCATGGAGGTGACCATTGATCTGCGGCAGTTTGAGGGCTACCAGGTGAAGGAGCATGTGGTTCTGACTCATCCTGATGTGAAAGCCGTCAACACCGAGGAGCGGCCGAATACAGTGGCGCCGGTCAAAGTTCCTGTGGGAAGCGCCACAGGCAAAAGCAGCGCTGTCGTGGAGGGCGGAATCCTGAAGGCTGTGCTGTGTGATAAGAGCTTTCATATGATAAGACTTGGAAAATAAGCTCATGTCCCCAGGCGCAGGTTTCTGTGCTGATGGGATAACCGCATCGAAGACTACATACGCCATAAGACAAACAGGAGGCTGACGATCCACTCGCCTGCCTCCTGTTTGCAGATTATTTCCTGCCTAATACCGAATTCTGAAATAATCCAGATACGCTTTATATTGATTCTGTGCGGTCAGACAGGTATCTGTAAGATAGCCTTTTTCATTATCCCATTCCTTTAATCCCCGATAGTAAAGCCATTTCAGATCGTCATCAATAATAAACGGAACAATATTATATTTCAGACATTCCTTAAACATAATCAATCTGCCAACACGGCCATTTCCGTCCTGGAATGGATGGATCCGCTCAAATTTCACATGAAAATCCAGGATATCCTCAAAGCTTTTTTCTTTCTTTTTGTTATATTCTGTCAGCAATGCTTTCATCTGATCGGCGACCTCCTCCGGAAGAGCCGTGTTCATACCGCCAACCTCATTCGGATATTTTTTATAATCGCCGACAGCAAGCCAGTCCTTCCCGGAATCGCTGGTTCCGTTTTTTAACATCCGATGAAGTTCTTTTATCAATTTCTCTGTCAATGCCGCTTTTGCCTGATCGATGATCTTATCAATGCAGCGGAAATGATTTGTTGTCTCAATCACATCATTATATTCTGCCTTTCTGCGAAAGGCACCGATGGGGTTATGAAACAGCA
>JAJPYH010000172.1 GCA_021205045.1 Lachnospiraceae bacterium
CAATAAAGCTTTCAAATCTGTTCTCATTACTCATATCATAGTAATAAAGTATGTGGCTGCTGGAATAAGGAACCGCCGCAAACACCTGATAGTGCAGCTCCTCCTCCGGCAGATAAATGATAATCTCATTGTACTCCGCAAACTTCTCAGCGTCGGAGTAGGTCTCCTCCAGATATCCGAACATGGCGCCGGACTTCATATTATGTCCGTAAAACACCGTCACCGGATCTGTCATATCTGTAGAATTATATGTGGCCTGACTGAAAATGCTGCCATTGGAATCATAGGTTCCGTCAATAGCTTTTTTCAGATAGTATTCATCATCGGTAGGATGCTGCACGATGGGATAGCTGATATCCGTTCCCGGGATATCAATCCAGGCGTAAACATCCTCACTGATCTCCCACAGGGAGACAAAGTCGATGGGAGACTCGTATTCTTCCTCCTCCGGCTCCTCTTCTGTCTCTTCTGCCGGTTCCTCCTCCGCCTCCTCTTCCTGTGTATCCGAAACTGGTTCGGCCTCCTCCTCTTCTTCTGACGGAAGATCCGCGTACTCAGAATACTTCTGCGTGCTTATGCCAGTCATCTGTGAAATTCCCAATCCTGCCAGCACTCCGGCAGCAATCAGAAGGATTGCCGCTATTAACAGCCTTTTCTTAGACAATGATTTTCCCTCCTTCCACAAGGCGGTAGGAAAGATGCCTCATTTTATCAATCGCTGCTTTTCCCAGTCTGTCCTCAATCACTTCCCGGGCTTCCCCCAGCCTCTGCGGCCGGTGATCCAGACTGTGGCAATCTGAACCCAGCAGATGAATCTCCCCATCTTTTAACATACGAAGAGCCTTCCTGCGGGATCTGTGTTCAAGAAAAAAAGACGCATTGGATTGAATCAGAACCTCTTTGTCCATCAAATCCCTGACAAAATCCATGTTGCCGAAATCCAGGTATCTTTCCACATGGGCCAGTACGACCTGCATGTTGTCCCGGCTCTGCAGCTCTGTCACCTCCGACACCATATATTTGGTCCAGCGTGAAAACGGCATCTCCAGCAGAAAAACTCTGGTACCCATCAGCCGCAGATCCTCCATTCCCTCCGCCCTGCTGATACCCGTAAAATACTGAACCTCCGCTCCAAGAAGCACCTTCGGCATATCCGGGGTCAGCACCGTCTTCAGCCGCTTGGCCGCCTGCAGGCGCCTTTTCAGAAACTCCTCAGGCGAATTCTGCCGCGCGTAAAAATGGGAAGTTGCGGCCATAACACGGACTCCCTGAGCCGCAGAAGACTTCAAAAGCTCCGCGCTCTCCTCCGTAGATTTGCTTCCATCATCCATCCCTGGCAGGATATGACTGTGAATGTCTATCATGCGTCTTCCTTTTTATAATCATACTTTCCATAATTACCGTACTTGCCGCCGTATTTCTTCTCCTGGTAGTCAGCCCTGGTAACCACGATACCAAGGATTCTGGCATCCAGATACTTCAGTCGGCGAATTGCCTCTGAAAGAGTTCTCTTGCGGCAATAATTCTTACGTACTACTACCACAACGCCATCCACCATTTTGGATACAATCAGAGCATCGGAAACCACATTGACCGGAGGCAAATCCATGATGATATAATCAAACCTCTCGCTCAAAGCAGTGATCGTTGACGCCATCTTAGAGGAGGCCAGAAGCTCTGAAGGATTGGGAGGGATGTCCCCCGCCGTCACCACATACAGTTTGTTGTGGATATTGGATTTTCTGAAGGCATCGTTAATACCACACATACCGGCCAGGTAATTGGATAACCCAGGGGATGGAGACATGCCTATCCTCTCAGCCAACACCGGCAGACGCAGATCAGCCTCAATATACAACACTCTCCTGTCTGTCTCTGCCAGAAAATAGGCTAAATTCAACGCCGTGGAGCTTTTCCCCTCTCCAGGCACGGAACTGGTAATGCCAATCACATGGCACTTTTTATCATCCGTCAGGCTCAGCATCAGATTCGTCCTCAGCAGCTTATATGCCTCAGCAGCGGCAAAATCCAGCTTATCACCAATCATATTACGCTGAACTTCTGCGGACACAGTCTGATTTTTACTCTTTTTCTTAGCCGGCATTTTTGCGTTCTCCCTCCTGCGACTTTCCATACCCATAGCTTCCGTAATAATATCCGCCCTTTCTTCTGCCTGGGTTCAGATCCGGGATAGCTGCCAGCAGCGGGTAACCGTACCTTTCCATCAATTCGTCCTCATCGCGAACCACATCGTCAAGAAGCTCCCTGAGAATAATCAAAACACAGCTCATAAAAGCTCCAATGAACGCTCCAATCAATATATTTAAAACAAGGTTGGGGGAGGCTATCTGAGATGGCAATACAGCATAGTCTACGATCCTTGCGGAAGAGCCCTCCACGATACTACCAATACTGTCCGGGAGAATATACGCTATTGTATTGGCAATAAGCTCCGCCTCCTCCGGGTCTGTACTGTAACCGTAATCCGGAATACCTCTGTGGAGTTGACTGATGACGCATCAATCATATCATAAAGCTCACTATATGTATAATCCACACCGCTTTCCTCAATAACGGCTTCCAAAGTCGTCCTGGACTTCAGAATGACAATGTAGGTATCAACCAACCCCTGCGATGCCGTCAAATCAGCGGAACTGAGCGCACTCTTAATCCCGCTGGTGGACAACGCGCTGTTATTCACATATACCAGAATATTTGCCGCATATTTGGGGGCAATAAATAAATTGTAGTGTAATCGCCAGAGCTATTCCGCCGCCCACAAGAACAGCCAGTACAATGACCCACAGCCTGTGCCACAGGGCCAGCAGGAGCCTACTTATATCTATCTCTATTACGTCCTCATCTTTTCCCATCATT
>JAJPYH010000111.1 GCA_021205045.1 Lachnospiraceae bacterium
TGATATGTATGTATCTTTAATACCCGCAATATTTTTCTTGTTTTACATTGCGACACATATTGATGCTAAAGAAACTACGGTTACCATTGCTTTGCGAAAATATAGCTCTTTTATTTATTCATCTATGGATTGACTTTGGAGTGTCGATTATAGAAAACATTGTGGAGTTGCTGTTGGGCACGGAGATATACATTAATTCATTGTTCCGCTATGTATTGGCTGCGGTAGGATCGCTAATAGCATCTATGATTTTTTATAAAGTTCAAGATTTCAGGAAATTAAGATGGTTAAAAAAACTGGTGTAAAGTGAGATTGCTCTATTATCTGCTAAATTGATTTCAGTTTTATGAGAGACGTAAAACTGCGAGCAGATATATTATAACTGTATATCTTTGAAATTCAGGAGGGAATGAACACAAGTATGAGATATAGTGTAACAGAAAATCAGGCTGAATGTTGCGGATGCTTTGCTTGCGCTTCGGTTTGTCCTGTAGGTGCTATAAGCATGAAGCCGGATAAAGAGGGATGTATTTATCCTGTTATAGACACAGATAAGTGTATAGAGTGCGGCTTATGCGAAAAAACGTGTACAATAAATAAGCCTATCACGAAATTCTGTGGGGGGGGGTATTCGGCAAGAAACCAGACCGCATATGCTTTGCGTTATATAGATGAGAATCAAAGAGATATGTCTGCTTCTGGTGGTGCTTTTTCTGCGATTGCGGAAATCTGCTTTGATACACATCCCAAATGCGTAGTCTTTGGTGCTGCTTGGGTGGAAAATAATAAGGTACAACATATTGCCGTCGAGAGAAAAGAAGAACTGTATCTACTCAGAAAATCGAAATACGTCCAAAGTGAAATCGGTGACGCCTATATTAAATGCAAAAAGTATTTAAACGACGGTTTCTTTGTCGTGTTCTCCGGAACTCCATGTCAGATCGCGGGGCTTAAATCCTATTTGGGTAAGGACTATGATAGCCTGCTTACTATAGATATTGTTTGCCATGGAACACCACCGGCATGGGTGTTGGAATTTTATGTGAACAGCATTGAAAAACGGTACGGGCGAAAAGTAAAAAATATTACCTTTAGATACAAGAAGAAGGATTTGCTCGGCACTACACAGTCGAAAAAAATATTAATTGAATTAGACAACAACAAGAAAATAGTTCAATCGGCAAGAAAAAACTATTATTTAAGAGGATTTCAAATAGCACTTTTTTATCGATCCGTTTGCTACGACTGTAAATATGCGACGCAACTAAGGGTATCTGATATTACGTTGGGTGATTATTGGTCAATTCAAGATATAGTTCCAGGAATGATAGATACATCTGGAGTTTCATGTGTTCTTGTTAACAGCGAGGAGGGAGACGCTGTGTTCGAATCTCTCATGAATAAAAATGAATATTCGTTAGAAATAAAAGAGACTTCAATTGATTTCTTGTATAAACATAATGGTTTGTTATGTGCTCCAATTGAAAAACACAAGCAAAGAGACAGATTCATGGAGCTGTTGCAACAGACTGATTTTTGCGAAGCTATTGATTTAACATTGGGCAAAAGAAATAAAGTAAAAACCACCATCCTGGATTTGATGCCTTATAAGGTCTTTTACAGTTTGAGGAGATTTTTTTAGCGATGATGAGATGCTATTGTTGAACAGTTGAGAGATGATGGTGTAAACTAAGGGGAAAACAGTTATGAAACCAACAACGTTACTTATCATGGCGGCGGGTATTGGCAGTCGAATTGGAGCAGGAATTGAGCAGTTGAACCCTGTGGGCATCCATGATGCAATCGAAGCAGGATTTAATAAGATTGTATTTGTCATCCGTCCGGATATCGAGGCAGACTTCAAAGAGCGGATTGGAAATAGAAGAATAGAAGCAGTCTGTGAGAGGCACGGAGTTGAGGTGGCTTACACCTTCCAGGACATCCATAGTATACCAGGAGAATTCCCACAGGGCAGAACCAAACCCTAGGGAACCGGACAAGCTGTTCTTTCTGCAAAGTCTCTGATTCATGAACCGTTCGCTGTGATTAACGCCGATGACTACTATGGGAAGAACGCTTTCAAAGTTATGTATGACTGGCTAATTTTCGATCACGCAGAGAATGCGATTGCTATGGCTGGCTTTATTCTGAAGAACACACTGTCTGAACATGGTGGCGTGACCAGAGGTGTTTGCAAAGTAGCTGAAGGGCATACACATGTGATTGATGTGGTGGAGACCAGTAATATAGTGAAAACTGTGGATGATGATACAGGAGCAATCGATGCTGAAGCAGATGGTGTGGTACTTGACCCGGAAAGCTATGTTTCGATGAACTTTTGGGGATTCCCGGCTACTGCTAGTTCTGATCCGTGGTACATGAGCGTGCTTGGGGACGGTTTCACAAAATTCTTCAAAACCACAGTACCGATTAATCCACTGAAAGTAGAGTATTTACTGCCGACACATATTGGTGGGTTTCCGAGAGAAGAATAGGTGACTGTAAAAGTCTTGGAGAAGAACGACAAGTGGTCTGGCGTTACCTATCAGGAAGATAAAGCTGCTGTGGTTGCAAGCATAAGAAATCTTATTTAGGCTAGCGTGTATACAGAGGATTTGTATAGCGATTTATAAGGTATGAGCTGATGTTATGTGACCCAACAACAAGAAAATTTTCTGAATATAAAGGCGTATGTCAATGGTACAGATGCCCAAACAATAGAATCTTCGGATTTTGTAAAGGATCCAGATTGGAGCGAAATCTACAAGCTGGCGTGTATCCACAGTTTACCTAGTATAACATAAAATAAATAACTGGCCAAATAATGGCTTTTGTGCTAT
>JAJPYH010000039.1 GCA_021205045.1 Lachnospiraceae bacterium
CAGTCGGGGCTAATGTTAAAGATTTTTCGGGACATTTTCAAAAATGCTTGACACTAAAATTTTCCCATTTGTACACCGCAAATCTTTTCATTTATATGCCGCAATTCTTTTTATTCGTATGCCGCAATTCAACAGACCATTTATATGCAACACATGCGGATTTTTCAGCAGCAGTCAAACATGAATATTTATTTACAAATCAACTCACAGGATAGTAACTTACAAGTTCGTTTAATGATTCTATAACATGTTCGTTTCGTGTACGCTTATATTTTCCTTGAAAAAATATATCTCTTCGCTTATAATTGAAAAGCGATTGTAAAACGTCAAAAACACTGAAAATAAAGGAGTTTTTATGATATCAGCCAATAACGTAACCTACCGCGTGGGCAAGAAGGCCCTCTTTGAGGATGTGAACATCAAATTTACCGAGGGCAACTGCTACGGCATCATCGGTGCCAACGGCGCAGGCAAGTCCACCTTTCTGAAAATTCTCTCCGGGGAGCTGGAGACCACCAGCGGCGACATCGCCATGACCCCCGGGCAGCGCCTGAGCGTGCTGGAGCAGGATCATTTCAAATATGAGGAATATCCTGTCATGGATGTGGTCATCATGGGCAATCAGCGGCTCTACGACATCATGAAGGAGAAGGACGCCCTCTACGCCAAGGAGGATTTCACCGACGAGGACGGCATCCGGGCCTCGGAGCTGGAGGGAGAGTTTGCCGAGATGGACGGGTGGGAGGCCGAATCCAACGCCGCCACCCTGTTAAACGGTCTGGGCATCAGCACGGACCTGCACTATTCTCTTATGAGCACCTTAAACGGCAGCGACAAGGTGAAGGTGCTTTTAGCCCGGGCGCTCTTTGGAAGCCCCGACATTCTGCTGCTGGATGAGCCCACCAACCATCTGGATCTGGATGCCATCGCCTGGCTGGAGGAATTTCTCATCAACTTTGAGAACACCGTCATCGTGGTCAGCCACGACCGTTATTTTCTCAATAAAGTCTGTACCTGCATCGCGGACATCGACTACGGCAAGATTCAGCTCTACGCCGGCAACTATGATTTCTGGTATGAGTCCAGCCAGCTGATCATCCGTCAGATGAAGGAGGCCAACAAAAAGAAGGAAGAGAAAATCAAAGAGCTGCAGGAATTCATCTCCCGCTTCTCCGCCAACGCCTCCAAATCCAAGCAGGCTACCAGCCGCAAACGTGCCCTGGAAAAGATCGAGCTGGACGAGATCAAGCCCTCCAGCCGCAAATATCCCTATATTGATTTCCGCCCTGACAGAGAGATCAGCAACGAGGTGCTGGAGGTCAAAAATATTTCCAAGACCATCGACGGCGTGAAGGTGCTGGACAATATTTCCTTTATCATGAATCATGACGACAAGATCGCCTTCGTAGGCGGAAATGAGCATGCCAAAACTGTTCTGTTCCAGATTCTGATGGAGGAGATGGAGCCGGATGAAGGAAGCTTCAAATGGGGCGTCACCACCTCAAGGGCTTATTTCCCCAAGGATTATACCGCCGAATTTGACAATGACTACACTATCGCGGACTGGCTCATGGGCTACTCTCCGGTGGACGACATCACTTACGTGCGCGGCTTCCTGGGACGGATGCTCTTCGCGGGCGAGGACGGAGTCAAAAAGGTAAAGGTGCTCTCCGGAGGGGAAAAGGTGCGGTGCCTGCTCTCCAAGATGATGATCAGCGGTGCCAATGTGCTGATCTTCGACGAGCCCACCAACCATCTGGACATGGAGTCCATCACTGCCCTGAATAACGGTATGATCAAATTTCCCGGCGTGGAGCTGTTCTCCTGCCGTGACCACCAGCTGGTCCAGACCACGGCCAACCGCATCATGGAGATTCTCCCCGACGGAACCTTGGTGGACAAGATGACTACCTATGACGAATACCTGGCAAATGATGAACTGGCAAGGAAGCGCACCGTTTACACCGCCAGCCTCACCGATACGGAGGAATAATCTGTGCGTGCGGTGGAGGTTTGCCCACCTGCATGCCAATCTCACCGATACAGTGGAATTAATTAGTGCGTGTGGTGAGGTTTGCCCACCTGCATGCCAGTCTCACCAATACAGAGGAATAATCAGGGCGTGTGGTGAGGTTTGCCCACCTGCATGCCAGTCTCACCGATACACGGAGGAATCATTTTATGAGAGCAGTAGATCTGCACACTCATTCTTATAAGTCGGACGGCAGCAAGTCCCCCAGCGAACTGGTGGACATGGCAACAAATATCGGCCTGGCCGCCATGGCACTCACCGACCATGACACCACTGACGGAGTGGAGGAAGCGGTGGCCCACGTCGCCGCCCTGCGCGCCGAAGGTATCCCCAACGTGCCGGAGATCATCCCCGGCGTGGAGCTTTCCACGGACAGATGGGGCGTCGATATTCATGTGGTAGGGCTCTACATTGATATTCACAATGCTCCCCTGCAGAAGGCGCTGACTGATTTCGTGGTCAGAAGAGAAAAACGCAATGAGCTGATGTGCGACCGGCTCAGAGAGCTGGCAGGTTTTGATATTTCCTATGAAAAGCTGACCGCCGCCTATCCGGGAGCGGTGCTGACCCGGGCTCATTACGCCACCTACCTCATCGACAAAGGATATGTGAAAGACAAAAAAGAGGCCTTCTCCCAATACCTGGGGGAAGACACTCCCTATTTTGTGCCCCGGGAAAAGATCACTCCCGTGGACGCGGTTCATTTAATTTTAAGGTGTTAGTCAGTAATTGGGTCGTTAAGCCTTTAAGTCCGTTTTTTGGG
>JAJPYH010000078.1 GCA_021205045.1 Lachnospiraceae bacterium
GTTTGCTGTACGCTATTTTTCGTCTAACCACTACTATCTAACTGTTTCAAACTTGACAGCCTTCTGCACAGCTATGAGGGCGTCATTTCCGCCCGGACCGGCCACGTAAACACCCATGAATCCGGCGCCATTGAGTTCACCGGCCATAAGGTGCTTCCCCTGCCCCAGGATCAGTGTAAAATTTCAGCCGCCGATTTATCCGCTTATCTGGCAAAATTCTGGAGGGACGAAACCCGGGAGCATATGGTTTTCCCTGGCATGGTTTATATCTCCCATCCCACGGAATACGGCACCCTATACACAAAGGACGAGCTGTCAGCTCTCAGTGAAATTTGCCGCGCTTACCGGATTCCACTGTATCTGGATGGTGCCAGACTGGGGTACGGCCTGATGAGTCACAAGACAGATGTAACTCTGCCTGACATTGCAAAATATTGTGATGTCTTTTATATCGGCGGCACGAAGGTTGGCGCGCTCTTCGGGGAAGCAATTGTTTTCACGCATCAGAATACTCCGGCACATTTTACCGCTCTGCTCAAACAGCACGGAGCACTGTTGGCAAAGGGGCGCATGCTGGGACTTCAATTCGATACCCTGTTCACTGATGATCTGTATTTTCAGATCAGTGCTCACGCTATTGACATGGCCGAACGGCTGAAAAATATATTTGTGAGTAAAGGATATGAGTTGTACATGGATTCTCCCACAAACCAGCAGTTTATCATTATGGATAATGATTTTATCGAAACGCTGCAAAAAGAGATTTCCTTCAGTTATTGGGAACCGTTGGATGAGCATCGCAGTGTGGTGCGCTTCGCTGCAAGCTGGGCAACCACGCCGGAACAGCTTGCAGCGCTGGAAAAACTGATATAGAACTTCGGCAACGTTCACATTTGTCAGAAATAGTGGGAAGCAAATTCTTTCCATCGTTTTAGAAGCATTGCATACCTGTAAAAAAGAAGAGAGTTGTTAAAACAGCCCCCTTCTTTTCTTTTGGTTTTCCTATCATTCTTTATTGATAAGCATTTTATTTCTCGTACAGGAATTTCTCCGGCAGCTCCACATGGAAATCCTTTGCCAGCTGTCTGAATTCATCCGGCTGAATGGTGTTGAGCTTATTCGGAGTCATGGCCAGAACCTTGCAGAGGATCTCAGCTGACTTCTCCACAGTGTGCATCAGACCGAAGGTCTCATCAAAGGTGGAGCCGGAGCAGAACACGCCGTGGTGGGCCCAGATCGCTACATTATGCTCCTGCATCTTCTTGGAGGTCTCGATGCCGATGGCCTCTCCGCCGGGAACCATCCAGCCAATAACGCCCACGCCCTCCGGGAATACCACCGGGCACTCGGTCGCCATCTCCCAGAGCTCTCTGGTGAAGACCTCGTCAGTCAGCGGAAGCACAAAGGTCAGCGCGATGGTGTTGGTGGGATGGGCATGATAAATGACACGATGCAGGCCATTCGTCGTTGCCTTTTTCACTTCGTGATTCATCAGATGCGACGGCAGCTCACTGGTAGGTCTGCCGCCCTCCACCAGGCCCCAGCGAATTCTGTAATTCTCACCGGCCTCATCCAGCTCAATAATGCAAAGGCAGGCCTCCGGATCCACAGGAACGTTACGGAAAAACTTGCCGCTGCCGGTTACCAGGAAATACTCACCGCCAAGACCCGGTACATGAGCTCCAATGGGAGTCCATGGCGCACGATCATTCAGACGTTCCTGCACACTATCCACCTCATGTGGGGTCATGCGATAGGACAGGTTGCCGCCGTTCCTCTCGTGCCACCCCAGCCGGAAGCCGTCGTCCGCCATCTTGATAAAGCCCTGCATAAACTTTGTGTCTAATACCTTCATAAGAATTCTCCTTCTTTTTATAGATTTCCCCTCTCGGCATTATTGTTCTGAACATGGTCTGTCTTTCTGTATTCCGGTGCCTTTTCTCCCCGGCTGCCTGCTGTAAGAACCATTCTCCCGAACGCAATGTCAGGATGTGGGATTTCGAGTAATGTATTGGTTTTTAGTTGTAATTAAATTATATTTCCTGTGGTTTTTGTTGGCAATATGTGGTTTTGCTGTTTTATAGTAAAATTTCCCTTTGTTTTTGGGCATATTTTCGGTAAAGCGTAATTCCCCCCAAAGCACTCCCTTAATCAAACCATCCCGGCAAGGCTCCCATTCTCCGCTTTCCGTTCTGTCCGCCTTCCCCGTTCTCTTTTTCCTTTACAGAAGGTTCAGATACCGGACCCGCTGACAGGCTCTCCGTCTCCGCCGGTCTGCTCTCCGGTTCCTGGATCACCTTCTTTTCCGGATCAAAGTAATCATGAATCAGGCTCTTGATGAACTGATTGGCCGACTGTCCGCTCTCATCCAGAAAGCTCCGCATTTTTTCATAGTCCGCCATATCCACCGGCGTATACTTTACCGAGATCATTTTGGTCTTCTCATCGTACTTTTTCTGCGCCGTTTTCTGTGCGCTGGAAAGCTTTGTACTCTCTTTTTCCATTGTCCTTCTCTCCTTCTTTAAAATTACGGCAAACAGCTTTATGTCGTTCACCATACACCGTTCGAATACCCGCCCGGTTCTTCGTACATTCTGATTTTTATCCGTTCTTTTCACCTCAGTTAAATTTAAGTATACCATAAATGCGGTAAAAATCCAGCGGTATGAAAGAGTTCTTTTTATTCTTTTGGTGTTAGTCAGCAAAAGGGTCGTTCGATCAGATCAGCAGTAAGCCAG
>JAJPYH010000077.1 GCA_021205045.1 Lachnospiraceae bacterium
GATATATTTTATGACAATGGAGGGATCACACTTATTGGGTTTGGCATACACATAATAAGCAGAGTGCCATGCGTCTCAAAAATGTCCTCCTGAGCCCAAAACTTTTCTCTTTTCATTCTTTGTGTGTTCGTCATAATAGCCTCCTTGTCCTGAACAGTAAAATTTATGAAGAAAAACCTTATATTATACCAGCTACAATTATTCCTGGGGAAGAATTCACGAAGGGGAATGCTGTAACTGTGTATAAGATACAACGGTTGCTGTCCAATATTCCGGACTCAATGAGAAAAATAAGAGCAGAATTGTCAACGAATTTTCAAAATTGCAGGTTGACAATTCCACTCTTTAATTGTAAACTTAGCGCTGACAAATAGATTTGCAGTTTTGAAGATACGGACAAGTTGACCATTTGCCAGATAAAAAACTTGCATAATTTACTGGAGGAAAAACAAATATGAGTAATGAAACATCAGAAGTTAAAAAAGCATTCCTGTGAAAGATATGACACAAATCGGTATTATCACAGCGTTACTGTGCATTCTGGCGCCCATGTCCATTCCGATCGGACCAATCCCGGTTTCTCTGACGAATTTGGTCCTTTATCTTACTCTTTATGTGTTGGGAATGAAAAAAGGCACATTAAGCTTTCTGATTTATCTGCTGATTGGAGCGGTGGGTCTTCCTGTTTTTTCCGGTTATACCGGAGGACTGGCAAAACTGACGGGAGCCACCGGCGGATATCTGGTGGGCTTTATTTTCATAACTCTGATGGGCGGTTATGTGATTGATCATTGGATGGATAAATACTGGCTTCATTTCATCGCGTATGTAGTATCGACAGCAATCTGCTATGCGCTGGGAACCGCCTGGTTTGTGTATCTGATGCAGTGTACGCTGGGTTACGCACTGTCCGTATGTGTAATGCCATTTATTATTGTGGATATTTGCAAAATGGTGATAGGTATCCTGGCAGGATCTCAGGTGCGCAAGCGTCTGGCGAAAGCAAACGTATTGTAAAGAGAATATCTGTATCCGGCAATAGATCAACGCAGAATATATAAAGGCAGCAAATATAAACCCAAAAAAGCGAAGAGAAAATATATAAAACCTGAACAGCCGGATGTGCAGCAGAAGGGCTTATATGAATTGGAAAAGGAGAGTATGATGAACGCAACTGAGCTTGCACAGGAAATCATAGACGGGCGAAGAATCACAAGAGAAGATGACCTGAAATTTTTTCTCAAATGCGATCTGGAAGCGCTTTGTGAAGGAGCGGATCGTATCAGAAAAGCCCTTAAAGGAGATAAAGTGGATTTATGTTCCATCATCAACGGCAGAAGTGGCAGATGTCCGGAGGACTGCAAATATTGTGCACAGTCGGCTCACTATCATACCAGCTGTGTGGTCTATGATTTTCTGCCGGAACAGCAGATTCTCGCAGCCTGCAGGATGAATGAGAAAGAGGGTGTAGATCGTTTCTCTATTGTGACTGCGGGAAAGGCATTGACCGGCGAGGAGTTTGAGAAGGCCTTGCATGCTTACGAGACCATGAAACAGGAGTGTAACATTGAACTGTGTGCGTCCATGGGATTTCTGAATGAGGAACAGATTCATCGTCTGCATCAGGCCGGAGTGAGCAGTTATCACCACAATATAGAGACATCCAGGCGTAACTTCCCAAATATCTGTACCACACATACATACGAAATGAAGATAGAAACCTTAAAGAAAGTTAAGGCAGAAGGAATGTACGCCTGTTCCGGAGGCATCATCGGCATGGGGGAAACCTGGGAGGACAGGCTGGATATGGCGGTCAGCCTGGCAGAGATTGGAGTAGATTCCATACCAATCAATGCGTTGATGCCAATAGAAGGCACTCCGCTTGAAGATATGCCTCCCTTAACAGAGGAGGATATTCTCAGGACGATTGCCTTTTTTCGCTACATCAATCCACAGGCAGATATCCGGCTTGCAGCCGGCCGCGCTCTGCTGACGAAAGATGGTCAGAGGGCTTTCCGTGCGGGAGCCAGCGCCACAATTACCGGAAATATGCTGACAACAGTTGCCTGCGCTACCATAAGAAGCGACAGGGAAATGCTGAAGGAGATGGGACGGGAAGTAAAGGCAGTCTTATAACGCCAGGGTGAAACAGGATACGAAGCCGAAACAGCATCTTATTCCACCTCATTCAGGTGCCTCTTGAGGCGTCCGTATAAGCGTCCGGCCTGTCTGGCACCTTTTTCAAGCATGGAAGGTGAGTTCGGCTCAGTACTTTGATCAGTGAGCGCAGGGTCGGCGAGCGTCGGCTGAGAATGATTCGCCTGAAACGTCAGTCCGCAGGACGGACACTGAAGATACTGGCTGCTTTGAACAGGGAAAAGCGGCGCCCAGAACACTGTGAACCATCGCTGCTCCCGGATAGTCTGATAGTGAACCAATCTCCGGCATCGGGGGCAGATTGCCGGCTCGGAGAGGCAGCCCATATCTTCTTTTTTCAGTTGAGTTCCTATGATAATAAACATAATATTTCCTTTCGCTGTAAAAAACGATGGAGGTTATCCGGGCATTTTTATAGAGAGGGAATGTTCTCTCAGATTTTTGTATCATACCATATTTTTCGGGAATCGTCCATAGTGTGAAGATATGTAATAAGCGTCAGTTATAAGGAATAAGTTGATATATAAAAATGGTGTTAGTCAGCAAAAGGGTCGTTCGATCAGATCAGCAGTAAGCCAGC
>JAJPYH010000245.1 GCA_021205045.1 Lachnospiraceae bacterium
TATGGAATTTCTGATTTTTTATATTTATTGCATAAGGGAAATTCTCCGCTACAAAAAATGATCAACACCCTATACCCGCTCTTCGGTCTCATCATCTGTAAATTCCATAATATCCCCGATATCACAATTCAGAGCTTTGCATATCCTGTACAGGCTGTCCAGAGAAACGCTCTCCCCTTTTCCCAGCTCTGCCACCACATTAAAGCTGACTCCGGCAACTTCTTTTAATTCTGTACGATTCATCCGTTTGTTAATCAACATATCGTCCATACCTTATCATAGTATACTGACATTATAGTTCTCCTGTTTTGCATACGGAAGTGGTATCTTTTGTCGGTTTTTGTCAGTATACCATGCCTCCATCATTACATCAAGAGAATCTCACGGAAAATCAAGGTTCGTGTCAGTCGGCGGGACCATAATATTTTAGTCAGCCTTTATCCGCTTTGATCAAAATATTCTGTTGATTTTTGCTTTTTCGCATATAAATATATAAAGCATGCGACAGGCATGCTAATGAAAAAGGCTTTAAACCTACTACAGGAAAAGCCGAAATTTCATTGACGAAACCCTTTTTTGTGTTATAATGTTTGTAGAAGATAGCGGCGATGACCAGCTATCGTGGCGATGAAGCAATTGACTGTGTCGGGATGCAGCCATCTGTGGAGCCAGCCCGTGGGTTAAGTGGTTACCACAAACCGACTAGATTCCCCGGAATCGAACGAAAACGCTTGAACGAGAGCCTTGCAATGGCAAGGCTCTTTCTTTTTCGGATTGGAGGTGAATTATAGTATGGACGGACAGGCTTTGGATATTCTTCATCAGGCTACTTCTATTCGGAATGAATTATCTGAATGTAATCACCCCCGCACCTACATCGCCATCGACCTGAAATCCTTCTACGCCTCCGTGGAATGCGTGGAGCGCAGCCTGGATCCTCTGACCACCAACCTTGTGGTGGCGGACCTGAGCCGCACGGAAAAGACCATCTGCCTGGCAGTCTCGCCTTCTCTGAAATCCTTTGGGATTCCCGGGCGGGCCAGGCTCTTTGAGGTTGTGCAGCGGGTGAAGGAGGTCAACGCCGACAGGAAGCGCCGGGCGCCGGGGCATGCCTTCACCGGGAGTTCCTGTAATCTGAATGATCTGAACGCCAATCCGGCGCTGGCGCTGGATTACGTTGTGGCGCCGCCGCAGATGGCTCATTATATGAAGCGCAGCACGGAAATTTATCAGATTTATCTGCGTTATATCGCCCTGGAGGACATTCGCGTTTACAGTATTGATGAGGTTTTCATGGATGTGACGGATTATCTGGATACCTACCGGCTCACGCCTCATGAACTGGCCATGAAAATGATCCGGGAGGTTTTGAGGGAGACCGGCATCACCGCCACCGCGGGCATCGGCACCAATCTCTATCTGTGCAAAATTGCCATGGATATTGAGGCTAAGCATATCCCGGCGGATCGGGACGGAGTACGCATTGCTGAACTGGATGAAATGACCTATCGGCAGAAGCTCTGGGCGCACCAGCCCCTCACCGATTTCTGGCGGGTGGGCCGGGGATACGCCAAGCGGCTGGAAAAGCTGGAGCTTTTTACCATGGGGGATATCGCCAGGTATTCTCTGACCGGCTACGGAGAGAACCGGCTGTATCAGGAATTTGGCGTCAACGCCGAGCTGCTGATCGACCATGCCTGGGGCTGGGAGCCCTGCCGTATCTCTGACATCAAATCCTATACGCCTGAAAATAACAGCATCAGCTCCGGCCAGGTGCTGCAGCAACCCTATGAATTTGAAAAAGCCAGGCTGGTGGTCCGGGAGATGGCCGACGCTCTTTCCCTTGACCTGGTGGACAAGGGGCTGGTGGCAGATCAGATTGTGCTGACCGTGGGCTATGATATTGAAAATCTAACCGACCCAGAGCGCCGGAAAGCTTATAAAGGCGAGATCACCACCGACCGCTATGGTCGCAAAATCCCAAAACAGGCCCACGGCTCTCAAAACCTGGACAGGCAGACCGCCTCCACCCGGCTCATCACCCAGGCGGCCATGGAGCTGTTTGACCGCATCGTTGATCCGAATCTTCTGGTGCGCCGGATGTATGTGGTAGCCAATCATGTGGTCAGCGAAAATCATATCCGGCTGCCGGAACCGGAGCAGCTCGATCTTTTCACAGATTATGAAGCACTGGAAAAAGAACGCGCCCTGGAAAATGCCGCCCTGGAGAAGGAAAAGCGCGGGCAGAAGGCCATTCTGGAAATTCAGAAAAAATACGGGAAGAACGCCCTGTTGAAGGGCATGAACCTGGAGGAAGGTGCCACAGGCAAGGACCGCAACTCCCAGATCGGGGGACACAGGAAATAAAGCTACCGCAAGTCTCAACCAAAGGATGCAAATAATAACAGGACACCACTGTCAAAGGCTATTACGCCTGCACGAAAAACCGCGGCAAACAGGAGGACTCTCGCCCATGACTCAGCGAAAAATCGAAGACTATCAGGGCATTATCAACCTGCCCCACCACGTTTCCAGCAACCGCGCCCACATGTCCATGCATGATCGGGCGGCGCAGTTTGCCCCCTTCGCGGCTCTCACCGGCTATGAAGACGCCGTCAAAGAAGCCGCCCAGGAAACCGGACAGAAGATGAAGGAGGCGGACGCATTCTCCCCAATTGAAGAATCGCCATGAATTCCACAATTTCAGCCCACGACAGAATTGCCCATGAAATGT